>JALSPZ010000059.1 GCA_026985675.1 Flavobacteriales bacterium | reverse complement strand
TGAAAATTTGTGCTTCACACGCCGGTTTAACCGTTGGTGAAGACGGAGCAACTCACCAAGCATTGGAAGATTTGGGAATGATGAAAATGCTACCGGGAATGGTCGTTATCAATCCTTGCGATTACAATCAAACCAAAGCGGCAACTCTTGCCATTGCAGACTATAAAGGACCTGTTTATCTGAGATTCGGGAGACCCAAAGTCCCCAATTTTACACCTGAAAATCAAACATTTGAAATAGGCAAAGCCGTTATCTTAAATGAAGGAAAAGATGTCAGTATTTTTGCTACGGGACACTTGGTTTGGGAAGCAATTAAAGCAACCGAAAAATTGGAAGCGGAAGGAATTTCCGTCGATTTGATAAACATTCATACGATTAAACCCTTGGATAAAGAAGCTATTTTGAATTCCGTTAAAAAAACCGAAGCTGTTGTTACAGCCGAAGAACATAATCGCTTGGGAGGTTTGGGAGAAAGTATCTCCGGATTGTTAAGCTCGGAATATCCTGTACCGCAGGAGTTTGTTGCTGTAAACGACAAATTCGGCGAATCGGGAACCGGTGATGAGTTGATGAAAAAATACGGATTGGATGCCGAAAATATATACCAAGCGGTCAAAAAAGTATTAAATAGAAAATAATCCGAAGAAATTTTGGAATATAAAGACCCCGAACATATAAAAAAAATTATAGACGCCATTCGTAATGAGCAAAAACTGAAAAAAGGTTTGCTTAAAGCTCGTATTGTAAAATTATGGAAAGAACTTTGGGGAGAACATATTAATTCATATACACAAAGTGTGTATTTTGAAAACGGAAAATTAACCGTATATTTGACTTCTTCAACCTTACGTGAAGAAATCAATAGAAACAAAATCAAAATAATAAAAAAAATGAATGAAGAGCTTGGAAAAGATATTATTAAAAGTTTAATACTAAAATAAATAAACTTTGAAAAAAAAATTAATACATAATAAAATTAAAAAACTTTCTCAAAAAAAAGCAGAAAATCAACCGGTGATTACAAAGATAAAAACCGTTGTTATCTTAAACAATCCCAATAGTGGATTGGATATTAAAAAACTGAAACTTTTGGAAAATGCTCTGAAACTGGATAGTACCGATTTTAATATTTTTACCGTAAAAGAAAAAAAAGATAATTTCAATAATTTACATGGGCTTATTGCAGATATTTCCGATTTAAACTTCTTTGGAAATATAAAAAATAATCAAATTAAAGATTTTTTTGATAAAAAATATGATCTATTAATCGATTTTACCGCTTTGGAAAAACCCTTGGAAAAATTTTTTTCATTGAAAATACCCGCAGGATTTCGTGTGGGATATAAGACTGACGACTTATTATATGATTTGATGATTGAAGTAAAAAATAAAGATATTCCCGTATTCATAAAGGAAATGACTTATTATTTGAAATTATTAAAAATGATTTGATTTTTTTAACATTTTCTTATATTTAACTATCAAATTTTTATCGTAGAATTGTATTTTAATACATTAAATGAGAAATCAGCTGAATTTTGTATCTTTGCAAATTAAGCTTTAAAGTCCAAAATAATTTAGAATTACTAAACCTTATGATAAAGAAATTTTTTATAGTGATAATCGGTCTGATATTTTTATCTTCTTGTAGTGAATATCAAAAAGTGTATAACGGAAAAGATATCGATGCCAAGTATAAAATGGCATGGAAAATGTATGAAAAAGGAAAATATCGTAAAGCTGAAGAATTATTTCACCAAGTGGATAAATTTTATAAATTCAAACCTACCTATCAACGTTTACTGTTTGCAAGAGCTATGAGCTTATACAAAATGAAAGATTATTTTTCTGCCGGAGAACTTTTTAGAAAATTTACCCGATTATTCCCCGAAAGTTCCAAAGCCGAAGAAGCTGATTTCTATATAGTAAAAGCTTATTATGAGCTTTCGCCCAAATATTCCGTTGATCAAGCTTATACCACAAGAGGAATAGAGGAGATACAGCAATTCTTAAAACGCTATCCGCTTTCCAAATACAAAGACGAAATCAATCAAATGAATGAAAATCTAACACATAAACTCGAAAAAAAATATTTTGAAATCAGCAAACAATACTACGATTTGGATTTATATAAATCCGCAATAGTAGCTTTCAACAATTTTTTGGCTGATTATCCCGGTTCCATTTATAAAGCCGACGCCCTTTTTTACCGTTTCAAAGCTGCCGCAGACTTAGCTTTGAACAGTGTGGAATCCAAAAAACAAAAACGCTTGCAACAAGCCATTGATTATTACAAAAATTTTATCAATAAATATTCCGAATCTCCTTATAAAAAAGAAGCAGATAAAATATTTGAAAAACTAAAAAAAGAAGTAAAACCAAAGAAAAATCCAGCATAAATTTTATAACCATGATAGATTTAAAAAAAACAAAAGCACCTTTAACAACAGAAACCTTTGATCGTAAAAAAATCAAAGCACCTACCCATAATATTTATAAAGCAATTGTAATAATGGGTAAAAGAGCGGAACAAATCAATCTGGAACTCAAAAAAGAATTATTGGACAAATTGGCAAGCTTTGAAACCGATCAAGAAGTTTTAGCCGAAGTCTTTGAAAACAAAGAACAAATTGACATTTCCAAATTTTACGAAAGATTACCCAAACCTACTGCTATTGCTTTACAAGAATGGTTGGAAGAAAAAATCTTTTGGAAAGAAGTCTCCGATCAAGACCCGAAAAAAACATTCTAACATATCATGCCTTTGCAGGGTAAAAATATCGTATTAGGTATCACTGGAGGAATTGCCGCCTACAAAATCCCTTATCTGATACGACTGCTGATTAAATCCGGAGCCAATGTTCGTGTAATGGTGACTCCGGCAGCAAAAGATTTTGTTAGCCCGATTACTTTGGCAACCTTATCAAAAAATCCGGTTGTTGTAGATTTTATAAAAAATGATAACGGAACTTGGAATAATCACGTAGAATGGGGACTTTGGGCAGATTTGTTTGTCTTTGCTCCGGTTACGGCAAATACACTGGCAAAAATGGCAATCGGACAAGCCGACAATTTTCTTACCGCTGTATATATGTCTGCCAAAGCTCCTGTTTTTATTGCTCCGGCAATGGATTTGGATATGTATCGCCATCCGGCTACTCAAAAAAATATTCAAACACTGAAATCTTACGGACATCATATAATTCCGGCAGCCACAGGAGAGCTTGCCAGCGGACTAACCGGGCCGGGTAGAATGCAAGAACCGGAAGTTATTTTTTCTGAAATAAAAAAATTCTTTTCAAAAAAAAAAGTTTTAAAAAATAAAAAAATATTAATCACCGGCGGACCCACTTATGAAGCTTTGGATCCGGTGCGTTTTATAGGAAATCATTCCAGCGGTAAAATGGGAATAGCATTAGCCGAAAAAGCTGCCGAATTAGGAGCAGAAGTAGAACTAATTTTAGGACCTACTCATTTGTCTCCCAAAAATTCATCAATTAAACTTACCCGTATCCAATCTGCCAAAGAAATGTTTGAAGCGGTAATGCAAAGACAAAAAAATGCCGATATCATCATTATGAGTGCTGCCGTTGCCGATTTTACTCCTGAAAAAAAAGCATCCAATAAAATAAAGAAAACATCTGATACGTTAGAACTAAGACTGATAAAGACACAAGATATACTAAAAAATTTGGGAGAAAATAAAAAAGAAGGACAAATATTGGTAGGCTTTGCTATGGAAACAGAAAATGAACTGGAAAATGCACAAAAAAAACTGAAAAAGAAAAATCTGGATTTAATTGTGCTTAATTCTTTAAATGAAAAAAATGCAGGTTTTAAATACGATACAAATAAAGTAACTATAATTGATAAAAATCTTAATAAAAAAGAATTTTCTTTAAAATCAAAAATTGAAGTAGCAAATGATATTCTTAACGAAATCCTTAAAATTTATGAATAAATTTTTCTTTATTTTATTTTTTATCCTGGGAATTTCACTTCACGGACAAGAGTTTAAGTGCAATGTTCAAGTGGATGCAACCGGAATTCAAGGCTCCAACAAACAAATTTTCAAAAGCTTGAAACGTTCTTTGGAGGAATTTATTAATACAAACCGTTGGACTGACAAACGTTTTTTGGAACACGAAAAAATTAAATGTGATTTGATATTAAATGTTAAATCATACGATAGAAAAAATAACCAAATAACCGCCGAATTATATTTCAGAAGTTATCGCCCCGTTTATAAATCGGATTACCAAACACTCTTGCTTAATCTTATTGATAAAAATTTCAATTTTACTTATCAAGAATTTCAAAAATTGGATTTCAATCCTGAATTTTTTAATGATAATCTGACCAGCACCATAGCTTTTTATCTATATATTGCCTTGGGACATGATTTTGAAAGTTTTAAACAAGATGCCGGCAGACCTTTTTTTGAACAAGCGGAAATTATTCAAAAAAATGCCGCTCAAAGCGGATTAAACGAATGGGAAGCAAAAAACGGAGGAACAGGAAAAGGCGATTTGATAGAACTTTTGCTGGATGGACAAAGCAAATATTATCACAAAGCCATTTATACATACCACCGTTGGGGACTGGACAAAATGGCTGATAATTTGAAATTGGGAAAAAGTAATATTATTACGGCTATCAATTATTTGTCTAAACTAAAAATGGAAAACCGCAACGCTTCCTATCTAATTAAAATTTTCTTTGATGCCAAATCCGATGAAATTGTTCAAATATTTAAAGAAGGACCCAAAGTCAATCTTAATTATATTGTAAATAAATTACAAAGTTTAGCGCCAAATTACGATTTCAAATGGAAAGAACTCAAAGGGGGTGGACGAACAAACAATTCACCTTTTAACGCCGGACCTCCCAAATTAAATCATCCGGGAAAAAGACTTCCCGATAAAAATGAAACGGATAAATGATGAAATTACATATACTCGGATGTCATTCGGCAACTCCCAGGAGCTATGTATTCCCTTCGGCACAAGTTGTCGAAGTGGATAACGAACTGATATTGATAGATGCAGGCGAAGGCACACAAATGCAATTGAGAAAATATAAGCACAAATTCAATAAAATCAAATATATTCTTATATCTCATTTACATGGTGATCATTTTTTCGGTTTGGTTGGATTTTTATCTTCATTACGTCTGTTGGGAAGAGAAAAAGAACTTCACATTTTTGCTCCGGACGGTCTTAAAGAAATTATTGATTTACAATTCAAAATAGCACAGACCGACATCAATTATCCCTTAATATTCCATAAACTCACATCCCCAAACAGCGAAAAAATTTTGGATGAGAAAAAGTTTAGTGTAGAAACTATTCCTTTGGAACATCGTGTTTATACCAACGGTTTTTTGATAAAAGAAAAACCCAAACTCCGCAAACTGAATACCGAAGCAATCAAAAAATATCCTGAAATTGAAACTTGGGCTTATCATAAGCTCAAAGCCGGAGAAGATTTTGTATCGGAAACCGGAAAAATCATACCCAACGAAGAACTTACACTTCCTCCACCACCGCCCAAATCTTATGCCTATTGTTCGGATACGATCTACAAACCTGATATAATCCCTTTGATAAAAAAAGTAGATTTGCTCTATCACGAATCTACCTTTTTGGAAGAACATAAAGAATTAGCAAAAAAAACCAAACACAGCACAGCCAAACAAGCAGCCGAAATAGCCAAAGCTGCACAAGTAAAAAAACTTGTTTTAGGACATTTTTCGTCACGCTATCCCGATGAACAACGATTTAAAAAAGAAGCAATGGAAATATTTCCTAATACCGAAATTGCCCAAGAAGGAAAATCTTTTGAAATTTAAAATATATTTGTAATACTTATAAAAGTACCGATGGAAAAAGATTTAAGCAATTATAGAAGAAACTACAAAAAGGGAATTTTAGACGAATCCACTACACCCGAAAATCCAATGGAACTTTTTAGAGATTGGTTTTTTGAAGCTGAAAAAAATGAAGATTGTATAGAGGTTAACGCTATGAGTTTGGCAACACTTGGTTTGGATAATTTTCCCAGAATCAGAGTAGTCTTGCTCAAAAGATTTACTTGGGAAGGTTTCATTTTTTATACAAATTACAATAGTGAAAAAGGACAAGCTATTGAAAAAAACAACAAAGTATCGTTGGCTTTTTTTTGGCCCAAATTGGAAAGACAAATAAAAATCAAAGGTTTTGCAGAAAAATTACCTGAGAACTTATCAGATGGTTATTTTGAAACCCGACCACGAGGGAGCAAAATAGGGGCTTGGGCATCACCCCAAAGCGAAGTTATCCCTTCTAAAAAATATCTTGAAGAAAAATTTGAAAAATTTGATAAACAATTTAAAGGACAAGAAGTCCCTCGTCCACCATTCTGGGGTGGATATATTGTTAAACCTGTAGAAATTGAATTTTGGCAAGGACGTCCCAATCGTTTACACGACCGCATACGTTATACATTACAAAAAGATTTTTCTTGGAAAAAAGAACGGTTGGGAAGTTAAGTTTGGTAAAGTATTTGATTTATTCCGTTTAAATACGTAATTTTAACTTTTTAAAACCCTTACCCTATGAAAAAACTTGTTTTACTTGTATTCGGATTAAGTTTATTTGTTGCTCACGCACAGAAAAAAGAAAAAATAAAAGGTAATCGTGAAGTATTAATAAAAAAATATACAATCCCTTCTTTTGAAGCTATTGAAATTGGTGAAAAATTTGAAGTTGAGCTGCAAAAATCAACAGATACAACTCGTGTAATTATCGAGACGGATGATAACTTGTTTGATGTTATTCATTTTTCAGTAGTAGACGGAGTGCTAAAATTTAATACTTCCAAAGAAATCGTTAAGAAAAAAAGGTTAAAAATAACGGTATTTGTTCCGGAAAATTTTTCTTCAATAAAAGTTTTTGAAAAAGGGAAAGTATATAATGAAGAAGGTTTTGATTTGAAACAATTAAAAATTGAAGGTTTACAACATGGTAAATGTAAGCTAAATTTGGATATCAAAAATGATTTAAATATCTATTTAACCGATAAAAGTGAGCTTAACTTTGAAGGAACAGTCAAAAATTCCGATATAAAATTAAGTGACAGTTCCGAAATAAATGCCAAATGGTCTTTAAAAAATATTAAAATTGAACTGAATGATCATGCATATCTTAAGCAAAAAGGAAATGTCAATGAAGCTAAAATTAAGCTTAATCAAAAATCCGAACTCAAAGCTAAGGATTTTGTAATAAATAATGCCGTTGTAGAAACGCTTGATAAAACTTCGGCTGAAATCAATATCAAAACTAATCTTTCCTTAAAAGCCAAAGGAAATTCGGAAGTATATATTTATAACAATCCGAAAATAAATTTAAAAGCTTTTAAAGACAATGCCATACTCTATAAAAAATAAATTTCTATTATTTTTATTTTTAAAAATCTTTTGGGCTTTTTCACAGCAAAATATAACAGAAAAACCTGAAATTATTCAAATAATTCATGCTGATTATGCCACTACCAATGCAAAATATCCGGGAAAACAATTATTATCCGGCAATGTAAAAATTGAGCACAATCAAGCCCTGTTATTTTGTGATAAAGCCATAGTGGATAAAAAAGAAAATACAGCAATTGCCGTTGGAAATGTTCGTTTAATTCAAGGTGATACTCTCGAAATGCGTTCAGGATACTTGTCTTACGACGGCAATAAAAGTTTTGCCAAAGCCCTGGATGATGTTTTTTTGAGAGACCCTGAAATGAATCTTCAAACCGATACCCTGATGTTTGACAGACAAAAACAAATCACATATTATACATCAGGAGGAATTATCAGAGACAGTATTAATGAATTGAAAAGTAAAATCGGTAAATATTTTTTGCAAGAAAAAAAATACTCTTTTATAAATAATGTGCATATAGACAATCCCGATTATCAACTGGACTCTTATCATTTGGACTATTTTACCGATACCGGTGTTTCCAATTTTTACGGACCTACAAAGATTTACAATGATCATAGTTATATTTATTCCGAAAAAGGTCATTACGATAGCCAAAACAAAATATCTTGGTTTGTTAAAAATGCCTTTATAAAAGACCGACATACTACAATTCGAGGAGACAGTTTATACTATGAACAAAAAAATAGTTTTGCCACTGCCGATAATAATGTTGTTTTGCATGATTCTATCAATAACGTATGGATTTTTAGCAACTATGGAGAGTATTGGGGAAAAAAAGACTCGATTGAAGTAACCCGTAAACCCTTAATTGTATCCATAAACGAAAAAGACAGCTTATATATCAGAGCTAAAAAATTTATTGCAGCCGGAAAAAAATCTAAAAGGAAACTTTGGGGATACGATAAAGTTCGTTTTTTTAGTAACGATTTCTCGGGGAAAGCGGACTCCTTATACAGAAATGACAGTTTACGGATATTAAAACTGATGAAAAATCCAGTAATTTGGAATGGAAATTCTCAAATAACCGGTAATCTTATAAGAATAAAAAACGACAGTCTGAATCAAGCAGATTCGTTATATATTCCCAAAGATGTATTTATTATTCAAAAAGATTCAGCCGGCTTTAATCAAATCAAAGGTAAAAAACTTTATGGAAAATTTAAAAACAATAAAATCCAAAAAATTGATATTTTGGGAAATACAGAAGTTATTTACTATCTAAGAGATGAAGAGCAAGCGTTAACAGGGATTGAAAAAAACAAATCCAGTAAAATATCCATAACATTTGATAATACATCCGAGATTGAAACCGTCCGTTTTTATCAAAAAGTAGACGGCACGGTATATCCACCCAATAAGCTCAAAAACAAACAATTCAAAGGTTTTAATTGGCGAGGAAAAGAAATTATACGTTCCAAAGAAGATGTTTTGGAAGGTTATATTCCGATATTTAAAGCACAAACCCTACAAAAGGAAACTTATTTACCGGATGAAATCAAAATGGAAAAACAAAAAAGAGACTGAAATCAGTCTCTTTTTTGTTTAATATTTATGCTTCCCCGGCCGGACCGAAATTAACAGGCGGAGGACCAGATTGTTCATAATCCTTAATTTTTCCATGAACACTTTCGAAGCGTTGCACATTGTCGGCAAGAGCTTTCAATAAACGCTTGGCGTGTTGTGGAGTTAAAATAATACGGGATTTGACTTTTGCCTTAGGCACCCCCGGCATTATTTTTACAAAATCAATAATAAACTCTGAAACGGAATGGTTGATAATCGCCAAATTGGCATAAACACCTTCCGCAACATCTTCGGGAAGTTCAATATTGATTTGTTGTTGTTTGGATTCTTTCATTTTAATTATATTTTAGATTAGTCCATAAAGTCATGTAAAGCATCAATTACCATATTTTCATACTCATCTTTATGCCCTACAATGATGTTTTCATATTCTTTCAAACCTGTTCCGGCAGGAATTTTACGTCCGACAATCACATTTTCCTTCAAACCTTCCAAATTATCTACTTTGGCTCTAATAGCAGCCTCATTCAATACTTTGGTGGTTTCCTGGAAGGATGCTGCTGAAATGAACGATTTGGTTTGCAATGAAGCTCTGGTAATTCCTTGTAAAACAGGTGAAGCTGTTGCAGGAATTACATCACGAACTTTAACCAATTTTTTATCTTGCCTTCTCAAAATAGAATTTTCTTCACGCAATTCTCTCGGAGAGACCAATTGTCCCGCTTTAAACCTTTCGGAATCTCCTGGATCTTCTACCACTTTCAATTGAGACAAACGGTCATTTTCTTCAATAAAATCAAACTTATGAACCAATTCACCGGGCAAGAAAGTTGTATCGCCGGATTCCTCTATTACAACTTTTTGCATCATTTGTCTAACCACTACTTCAAAGTGTTTGTCATTAATTTTTACACCTTGTAAACGATAAACTTCTTGTACTTCATTTACCAAGTATTGTTGAACAGCACTAGGTCCTTTAATTTTCAAAATATCATTAGGAGTAACCGCACCGTCAGACAATGGTGTTCCCGCTTTGATATAATCGTTTTCCTGAACAAGTATTTGATTGGATAATTTAATCAAATATTTTTTAACTTCTCCTGTTTTGGAAGTTACGATGATTTCACGGTTACCCCGTTTAATTTTTCCAAATGAAACAACACCGTCTATTTCCGAAACAACAGCAGGATTCGATGGATTACGCGCTTCAAACAATTCGGTTACACGAGGCAAACCTCCTGTAATATCCCCTGCTTTTACGGAACTTCTTGGAATTTTTACCAAAGTGTAACCCGCTTGAATTTTCTGCCCGTCTTTTACCATCACACGTGCTCCCAACGGCAAGTTGTAAGAACGTAAAACTTCTCCGTTTTTATCAATAATTTTAATGGTAGGAATAAGTTTTTTATTCTTACTTTCCGAAATAACTATTTCCTTACGATTGGTTTGCTCATCGGTTTCATATTGAAAAGTTATTCCGGCTATTAGATTTTCAAACTCAATTTTACCTGCAAATTCCGATACAATTACAGAGTTCCAAGGATCCCATTCGGCAATAATTTCTCCTTTCAATACCTCGTCTCCGGGTTTTTTGAATAGCTTGGAACCATAGAATAATTGATTGGTGCTTAAAACTTTACCTGATTTCTTGCCAATGATTTTTACTTCGGAAGTTCTAGAAATTACAATCTCCAATGGAACACCATCTTTTTCGGTTTTTACAGTTTTAAGATCTGTTATTTCAATAATTCCATCAAATTTAGCTTGAATATTGGATTCTTCCGAAATATTTCCTGCAACCCCTCCTTGGTGGAAAGTTCTTAGTGTTAATTGCGTTCCGGGCTCACCAATAGATTGAGCTGCAATTACACCAACCGCTTCACCTTTTTCTACCATCTCACCGGTGGCCAAGTTACGACCGTAACATTTTGCACACACCCCGTGTTTGGCTTCACAAGTCAAAGGCGAACGCACCTCAATCGATTCTATTGAAGTTTTTTCAATTTCTTCTACAATGGTTTCCGTAATTTCTTGACCTGCTTCCAAAATAACTTCTCCGGTTTCCGGATTTATTATGTCATGTAAAGTTACCCTTCCCAAAACTCTTTCTCCTAAGGACTCTACAATTTCATTATTTTTTTTCAAAGGTTCCACTTTTATACCTCTTAACGTGCCACAATCTTCTTCTCTTACAACAACATCCTGTGACACATCTACCAAACGACGGGTTAAATATCCGGCATCCGCAGTTTTCAATGCAGTATCCGCCAAACCTTTACGTGCACCGTGTGTAGAAATAAAGTATTCTTGAATAGATAAACCTTCTTTAAAGTTAGATAAAATAGGATTTTCAATAACTTCTCCTCCTCCGGCAGTAGATTTTTTAGGTTTTGCCATCAAACCACGCATACCAATTAGCTGACGTATCTGATCTTTAGAACCCCTTGCTCCAGAATCCAGCATCATATATACCGAGTTAAAACCTTGCTTATCTTGTGTAATCTTATCCATTAATATTTCTGTCAATTGAACATTGGCATTAGTCCAAACATCAACGGTTTTATTGTATTTTTCTTTTTTGGAAATCAATCCCATTTCATAATCAGCGGTAATAGATTGAACCTCTTTCTTCGCCTTATCAACAATGGTTTTCTTTTCTTCGGGCACCATAATGTTACTCAAACCGAAGGATAATCCTCCTTTGAAAGCATAATGATATCCCATCGCTTTAATATCGTCCAAAAATTTGGCTGTAGTGGGAACATCCGTTTTTTTCAATACATCGGAAATAATCCTTCTTAATGAGCCTTTGGTAAGAACTTCATTAATAAAAGGAACTTTATCAGGTGTATGTTCATTAAACAATATACGACCGGCAGTGGTTTCAATAATTTCCTCAAATTGATTGCCTTCTTGATCGTAATTGTTGATTTTTACTTTAATACTTGCATGTAAATCCAACTTACCTTCATTCATTGCCACTCTCACTTCTTCCGGAGAATAAAAAGTCATCCCCTCACCTTTTACCGGTTCTTCTTTTGTTGATTTTTTGTTTTTAGTAATATAATAAAGTCCCAAAACCATATCTTGTGAAGGTACGGTAATAGGAGAACCATTTGCAGGGTTCAAAATATTTTGTGAAGCAAGCATCAATAATTGAGCTTCCAAAATTGCTTGGGGTCCTAAGGGTAAATGTACTGCCATTTGGTCACCGTCAAAATCGGCGTTAAATGCAGAACATACCAAAGGATGCAAACGAATGGCTTTCCCTTCGATTAATTTCGGTTGAAAAGCTTGTATCCCTAATCTATGCAAAGTAGGAGCACGGTTCAACAGAACCGGATGACCTTTCAATACGTTTTCCAGAATATCCCAAACAATAGGATCCTTTCTATCTATTATTTTCTTAGCGGATTTTACGGTTTTCACTACCCCTCTTTCAATCAACTTTCTGATGATAAAAGGTTTATACAACTCAGCCGCCATATCTTTTGGAATACCGGCTTCGTATAATTTTAAATTAGGTCCAACCACAATAACCGAACGGGCAGAATAATCCACACGTTTTCCTAATAAGTTTTGACGAAAACGACCTTGTTTACCTTTTAATGAATCCGAAAGCGATTTTAACGGACGGTTGGATTCGGTTTTAACAGCAGATGATTTTCTGGTATTATCAAATAAAGAGTCCACCGCTTCTTGTAACATACGTTTTTCATTTCTCAAAATCACTTCGGGGGCTTTAATATCCATTAACCTTTTCAAACGGTTGTTTCGTATAATCACTCTACGATACAAATCGTTTAAATCGGAAGTAGCAAATCTACCACCATCCAATGGAACCAAAGGACGTAATTCCGGAGGGATAACAGGAATAATATTCATTACCATCCATTCCGGTTTATTTTCACGTCTTTGATTGGCTTGCCTGAAAGCTTCCACTACCTGCAAACGTTTTAAAGCTTCTGTTTTTCTTTGTTTGGAAGTTTCATGGCTGGCTTTGTCTCGTAATTCGTATGATAAAGCATCCAAATCAATGGAAGCTAACAAATCACGAATCGCTTCACCACCCATTTTGGCTATGAATTTATTGGGATCGCTATCTTCCAAGTATTCGTTACCTTCAGGCAGTCTTTCCAAAACATTTTGATATTCTTCTTCGGTAAGGAATTGCATTTTTTGTAACGGATTACCCTCATCATCAACAGCAGGTCCCGGATTAATTACAACATATCTTTCATAATATATGATCATTTCCAGTTTTTTAGTGGGTAACCCCAATAGATAACCAATTTTATTGGGTAAAGAACGGAAATACCAAATATGAACTACTGGTACAACCAACTCTATATGTCCAACACGTTCTCTTCTAACTTTCTTTTCCGTTACCTCAACACCACAACGATCACAAACTATTCCTTTATATCTGATGCGTTTATATTTTCCACAAGCACATTCGTAATCTTTTACAGGACCGAATATTTTTTCACAAAACAAACCGTCCCTTTCGGGTTTGTGGGTTCTGTAATTGATGGTTTCAGGTTTTAAGACTTCACCTCTTGAAGCTTTTTTAATCTTATTCGGGGAAGCCAAACCTATTGAAATCCTATCAAATTTTATAGTTGTATATTTATTTTTTGCCATAATCTTATTAAATAATTAATTATTTAGAACAATTACTTGTTTTGTGCTTTTTCCAAAACATCATTACCTTCTTTATCTTCCAAACGAATATCCAAACCTAAACCTTTCAATTCGTGCATTAATACATTGAAAGATTCCGGTATTCCAGGTTCAGGCATAGTTTCACCTTTAACAATTGCGTTATAGGCTTTTGCTCTACCTATCACATCATCCGATTTGATAGTTAGCATTTCTTGTAAAGTATGTGAAGCACCGTAAGCTTCCAAAGCCCATACTTCCATTTCTCCCAAACGTTGTCCTCCGAATTGAGCTTTACCTCCTAAGGGTTGTTGTGTAATCAACGAATAAGGTCCAATAGAACGGGCATGCATTTTATCTTCGATCATATGTCCCAATTTCAACATATAAATTACACCTACCGTTGCTTTTTGGTCAAACCGTTCACCAGTACCTCCATCGTATAGATAAGTTTCACCAAACTCAGGCAATCCCGCTTCCTTGGTTAATGCAATAATATCGTCCTCCGTAGCTCCGTCAAAAATAGGAGTTGCAAATTTTTGTCCGGTTTCTTTACCTATCCAACCTAAAACGGTTTCATATATCTGTCCAATATTCATACGAGAAGGCACACCCAATGGATTCAAGACAATATCAACAGGGGTTCCGTCTTCCAAGAAAGGCATATCTTCACGACGAACTATTTTGGCAACAATACCTTTGTTTCCGTGACGACCTGCCATTTTATCCCCTACTTTTAATTTACGCTTTTGAACGATAAATACTTTTGCCAATTTCAAAATTCCCGCAGGAAGTTCATCTCCTACGCTGATAGCAAATTTTTCTCTTCGTAAATTTCCCTTAATTTCATTCAATCGGATTTTATAATTATTGATTAACTCAGAAATCAACTTATTTATATGCTTATCCGTTGTCCAAGTCCCTTGTGTCAAGTGCTCAAAGTCTTGAATGGAATTAAGTAGTTTCAAAGTAAATTTCTTTCCTTTGGGGAAAATATCTTTACCCAAATCATTTTTCACTCCTTGTGAAGTCTTTCCGTTAACTAAGGTAAATAATTTTTCTATTAAACGTTGTCTTAGTTCTTCAAATTTTACTTCATATTCTTTTTCTAACTCTTCGATCAAAACTTTATCTTGTGCTGTTTTTCTTCGATCTTTAATAGAACGAGTAAAAAGTTTCTTATCGATAACCGTTCCACGCAAAGAAGGTGAAGCTTTTAAGGATGCATCTTTTACATCGCCTGCTTTATCTCCGAAAATAGCTCTTAAAAGTTTTTCTTCGGGCGTAGGATCGGATTCTCCTTTGGGAGTAACTTTCCCGATAAGAATATCTCCGGGTTTTACTTCCGCTCCTATTCTTATCATTCCGTTCTCATCCAAATCCTTAGTAGCTTCTTCACTAACATTAGGAATATCATTGGTCAATTCTTCTTGTCCTAATTTCGTATCCCTGACTTCTAATGAGTGTTCTACAATATGTAATGAAGTAAAGGCATCATTCTTTACAACTTCTTCTGAAATTACAATTGCATCCTCAAAGTTATAACCTTGCCAAGGCATAAATGCCACTCTTAAGTTACGTCCAAGCGCCAATTCTCCTTGTTGGGTAGCATATCCTTCTGTCAAAACTTGTCCTTTGGTAACTCTATCTCCTTTTTTGACAATAGGTGTAAGGTTAATTACCGTATTCTGATTGGTTTTACGGAATTTTGTTAGTTCATAAGTTTTTTCATCCTCATCAAAACTTACCAATTTTTCCTCATCCGTTCTATCGTATTTTATTTTTATTTTTTTGGCATCAACATAAGTAACAACACCTTCTCCTTCTGCATTGATAAGTATACGTGAATCTTGTACCAATCGTTTTTCCAAGCCGGTTCCAACTATTGGAGCTTCGGGAGTTAATAAAGGAACAGCCTGACGCATCATATTTGATCCCATCAATGCACGGTTTGCATCGTTATGTTCCAAAAAAGGAATTAATGAGGCAGAAATAGAAGCAATCTGATTGGGAGCCACGTCCATATATTCTATTTCTTTTTTATTGACTACAGGAAAATCTCCTTCTTCTCTTGCCACCAAGAAATCGGGAATAATATTTCCTTCATCATCGGTTGGTGTTTCGGCTTGAGCGATTTTGGTAGTCTCTTCTTCTGCCGTTAGATATTTTATTTCTTCAAATTTAACTTTTCCATCTTCAACTTCACGATAAGGAGTTTCAATAAAACCCATATCGTTTACTTTGGCATAAACTGCTAATGATGAAATCAAACCGATATTCGGTCCTTCCGGTGTTTCAATCGGACAAAGACGTCCATAATGCGTATAATGAACATCTCGCACCTCAAATCCGGCTCTTTCTCTCGATAAACCTCCCGGTCCCAAAGCAGATAAACGACGTTTATGAGTCA
>JALSPZ010000058.1 GCA_026985675.1 Flavobacteriales bacterium | reverse complement strand
GCGGTTGCTCAAACAGATTATTTATATTATCCTTATAATTGAGCAAGGACATATCATCGACATTGGCAATGGCATTTCTGTAAAGTAAAGTCAATTGACTGCCGGGAGCAAATTCCCAGATGTAAGATAAATCCAAATTCCAAATATTGAAATTGATATCGTGATTTCCGGTATAGCCGGTATTACCTAATGTTCCGTCTTGTTTTAATAAATAGAACTTGTTATAATGAACGGGTGACCAGTAATAACGGAAATTCAAATTTAGCCCCGATTTCGTAGTAAAATAATAACTTCCCCCCAAGTTTTGTGTTATAACTTTTTGCATACGGTTACCGAAAATAATATCTCCGTTGTTATCTATGTTTACAAAACCTTTGAAATTATTCATTTGCTTGTAATCAAAACTATAATTTACTTTCATATGATTACTCAACCGGACTCTTGGGGAAATACTCCACCCGAAAAACCCTTGATTGCCGGTTATTTTATGAAACCTTGAAAGTTTTAAATCTATTGCCAATTTTTTTCTATAATCGGTGGATAAGAATGCAAATCCTCCACCATAAGCACCGTTGATATAATATCTGCCGGGCACACGGGGTTCATAATAATCGTATTGGTCTGTTGTATATTCCAATCCGCCGCCGTAACTCAAAAACTTTTTGTTGGTTGCGAATACATTTATCTCAAAATCTCGTTGAACTTTGGTAAAGGGTTTGTAAAGATGGTCAAATCCTACATCAAAACTGATGTGAAAATTATTAAAATGTTTGGTAGGTTTGAGTATGGAATAAGAATATCCAAAATCAAAATTTGCCAGATTGTTTCTACGTAAATATCCCAAATCGTTTACATCGAATTTATCATCATAGATTCTTGTTAGCATCCTGAATTTATGTTCTTTGATTTTTTTGGAAGCATAAACAATATATTTGAAACCTTTGTTGTAGTTTTCATTTTCATTTATCAAACTCATTGCGGTTGTTCCCCCGATATTTAAAGTATTATGGTTAAACAAAAGGTTGTAATTAATTCCCGATACATTGGCATCTCTGTAATGTCCTTGTCGAATAACGCTGGTATTGATAAAACCTATTGACGATGCTTTGTTAAAACTGTAATCAATTACAAAAACATTATAGTTGGTATAGGGTTCAGTCAAAATTTGTCTTGTATTTCCTGTGATGGTATCTTTGAGTGTGGCTTCCGTTTTATTGGTGATGGCATTTAAAAAACCTATCCCTAAACCTTTTTGTGTTCTTCCGGTAATTTTTACGGCATTGATTAGCTTGATATTTTCCGGGTTTTCGGTAACGGTCTCGTGGGGTTGAAGCTCTCCGTAAACCAAATTATAATCAGTAGGTTGTCCCCCAATTCTTCGGGAATAAAACAAACGCCCTTTGGTAAATAAATTTACCCCTTCGGTAAAAAATTGTCTTTTTTCGGCATAATGTTGTTCAAAAGGTCCTAAATTTAACTCGATATTATCATAAGGTGTATCGCTAAAATCGGGGATTAAGGTTGCATCAAGTGTAAAGCTTTCGTTGAGTCCGTATTTGAGATCCATTCCGTAACCGAAATTTGTAGTGTTTTCTCCGTTATAGCGTGTATAAACAAGCGATGTGTAAGGATAGAGACTTAATCGAACCGGTGGTTTCAAATCTTTAAGTCCTTCGAGAGTTCCTAAGAATTGAACAATATCACCGCTTTTGGTTTTGTCTAGAAAAGCCCAGGAATATCCTTCTTTTCTTTTGACGATAAAACGATTAAAGTTAATGCCCCAATTTTGTATTTTGTCGTTTTGAAAACGCAAATTGGAATAGGGGATAGCTATTTCCACATACCAAGCATCGTTTGCAAAAGAAACGGCTGATTTCCAAACGGCATTCCACGTCCAATCGGTTTGTTGTTTCTGGATACCGTCCACTTGCGCTCCGGCAGCAGTTACGCCGAAAAGTTTGGTTTCTCCCGGTGCAAAGAAAGGATTGATCATAACGGTAAAATAATCCGCTTGCACCATTTGATCTCTTAAACCGAACTCACGTGCTATACTTTTGGGATTCGGGTCTTTCATTTCGGCCAAAATATAGAGTGCAGCATCATCATACAAGACTTTAACAAAGGTTTTATAATTTTCAGGTTCGGGAGTTCCGTTACCGGGTTCATACATCACAAAATCTTTGGCTACATCGGCTTTGTTCCATACTGCATCATTGGGAATTCCGTCTATTTTGGGTGCTTTATCCGTCCGAACCGCTTGTATTTTTTTTGCGGTTTCTTGGGCATTTAAAAAAGTATTGAGACCTAATAGTAAGTATATGATGAAATAATTTCGTTTCATAGAGATTAAGTATTTTGGAGAAAAGCAATTTATATTACAAATATCATAATAACTCACCTTAATTAAATTGTTTTTAAGAAAAGTTTAACGGCATAAAAAAACCGGCATAAAATATATACCGGTTGGTTTTTAAAATCAATACTGTCCTAAATAAATTTATTTTTTACTTTTTCCATCGATGAACATTTCGACTTTGCTCAATGGTAACAAAACCCCGATAGCTATCGGGGCTAGGCTAACGAGTATTTTTCTAAATTTTTTGTTCATTACACTAAACTGTCTGAACTCGGTTGAATAATTTTTCTAAATAGAATATTAACGTAACCTCAAACAGCAGACAGTTTTACGTTCCATTCACTTCAAATTTTACGAAAAACCCTCGTATGCCGTAATGGCTAAATTCATTAGCCTGTGAATTTAATCCCCAAATGCTTAAAAATACGCTCAACTTATTATAAATCAAAATATACTTTTGTTTTAAAAAAATATTTAGGACGGAATTGTTTTAAAATGTTTTTTTTCGCATAGAGACCCCCTTAATATTTTTTATCATTACTTTTTTCAATCGATGAACATTTCGACTTTGCTCAATAGTAACAAAATCCCGATAGCTATCGGAAGACACAATCGCTCATAAAACACACTTTAAATTATTATTTGTAAAGACTTTACATCATACCCAATTTCTTTTTTCCTTCTTCACTTATCATAGAAGCATCCCAAGGCGGATCAAACACCACATCTACATCTACGTTAAAATCTGGATATTTTTTCTTAATGGTATTTTTAACATTTTCCGTAATAGCATCTCCCAAAGGACAAGCAGGTGTTGAAAGTGTCATTTCTATTCTAACGTTGTTATCTCCATCGTAAAGGATGTTGTAAACCAATCCCAGATTGATAATATCCAATTCAATTTCAGGGTCCATAACGGTTTTTAAAAGTTCGTAAATATCATTTTCAACCCTTCTTATTTCTTGCATATCTTTTTTAGCCATAATTTATTTTTTTAAAATCTCTTTTTCTCTTTTGTTAATATATTGTTCGGAATCGTGAAAAAACATTTTCCAGACATTAAAATTATATAAAATTCCAATAATTAAAAGCAATATCGTTGCAATTTTTATTATCCATCCGTTTTGAATAATTATTCCCAAAGCCATAAGCAACAAAAATACCATATAAAAATAAAATTGTATGCCTGCAACTTTTTCCGAATAAAGTTCGCGAGGTAAAGGCGTATGATATTTTCCAACCAAATGTTGATATTTTTCCAACCAAATGATAAAGGGTAAAGTTTTGTAAGTTTGTCCCAAAGCAATGGTAGTAAAAAAACCGAATATCATACTCAATCCGAAAAGTAAAGTTAAGATTTTTGCCCAATTGCTGTTTGGATTGAGAAAAAACAATATCAAAGATAATACAAAAGGTATGCTTAAAAATACCAATGATAGCATAGTATATTTCATACCTACATCCAAATGTTTTTTCATCCGTTTTTTATAAGAATCATTGATATAAAGAAAATAATAAACGACACCGGAAATGAAAATCGCCCAGGAAACCATACCGATATACTGATTGGGCAATAAATATTTGCTTAATACGAACAAGATCAATCCGGTATTCATCAAATAAAATGCTTTTTTCAGATAAGCTTCATTGAGTTGGTGAGAAATCAAAAACATAGGAATTAAGGTAGTGCCTACGCCGAAAATCATCATCATAAAAAAACCGACCAATCCCATAATGGCGTGTCCTTGTAAATGATATATATGTGAAGCGGAATAAAAACCGTATTTGAAATTCCAAGCCATTAAAAGTCCTTCGGTTTCGGTTAGAAATAACCAGAGAATTGCGGCAAGAATGAAATATGATTTTACATTTTTAATTCGTGCATTTTTATAACTCATTCCTACATTGAATACAAAAAAGAATAGCGAAAGATACATAAAAGTTGCTGCAACGGGCAATAATCCGG
>JALSPZ010000057.1 GCA_026985675.1 Flavobacteriales bacterium | reverse complement strand
AACTTGCATAAGTTCAATAAATATTTTTTTTTTAAAACTATTTTTCTATTATTAAAAAAATTTAAAATAAGTATGCTCAAAAATGATAAATCTATAGGCTTTCATATTTCATTATCGGATTATTTATTAATTTTTATTTTTATTGTTTTGTCTCTTGCCATATTCTTAAAATCATACTATAATACGGACGGATACTTATCTCCCGATTCTACAAACTATTTAAGATTGGCTCAAAATATTATTGAAGGAAACGGTTTTGAAGTCGGTGCATACTATCATATTGACAAAAGCAGAGAATATTTTGCCATTTGGCCGGTTGGTTATCCCGTTCTGATTTTTTTTACGGCTAAAATTACGGGGCTTTCTGTTTTTTGGGCTTCAAAACTTTTAAATATTTTAATTATCGGGCTCATTTTAATAACCTTTAGGATTCTTTTTAAAGAAAAATCTTGGATTTATGCACTTATATTATTTATGGCTTCTTTTCAACATATTTTTACTTTTACTTGGAGTGAAGCTCCGTTTATTTTATTCCTTTTTTGGTTTGCGATTGCATTGTTTTATTTTATAACAAAATCTGAAATCCATCCGAAGTTAAATATTGCCATTGCTTTTCTTTCTTTATCTTTATTCTTGTTGAGGTATATCGGATTTTTCTCATTTTTGGTTTTAGGGTTAATGGGTGTTATATTTCTTTTTATAAACAAAAGAAAAGCTTTTATCTTAATTGGTATTTCATTGGTAAATATTTTATTGGCGGAATTATATCTTTACAATAATTATATAAAAACCGATTTTTTAACAGGCGCCAAGCGTGTATGGGCGACAGAAAGTTCCTTAGAAAAAATATCAATGATATCCAAGGGTATTATACAAGAGTTTTTAATTCCTTTTACGGATTTGACCCTAAAAACTTCTTTTTTCTTATTATTTGAAATTTTAATACTGTTTATTTTAATACATTTTACAGATAAGAAAAAAATTCTTTCAAAAATCAAAACAAACGAGAATTCGTTTAAATTCATCCTGTTGTTTTTGTTTATCGGAATCTCATATTGGATATCCTTAATTTTTTTGCGTTGGAGATTTTATTTTGATGATTTGGATTACAGACTTTTAGGTCCGGGCACTTTTATATTTTGGATAATAATTATTTATGTTTTGCTTAATTATACTTCAAAAAAAGTAAGAAAAATATTTATAATTTCTTTAATATTATTATCCTTGGTTTCTTTTACATATAACACGCTTTATATCTTACACTTGGATGTTTCGAAAAACAAACCTTACAATAGTAACATAGCACGGCTTACAAAAAAATATAAAACCTTACCAAAAGCTTCGGCAGTTATATTTGGAAACAAACATATCATTTATATAAGAACTGATATTATTGACGTTCAACCCTATCATTTTAAAGATTCTATAAAGTTAAATGATCTTATAAAAAAGTTAAATAAATTCAATAATATTTATATGGAAATACCCAAAGATAAAAGAACAATTGATGACATTAAACAATTAGACCCCAGTGTATTTTCTTTTATAGAACAAAACAAAAAAAGAGAAATTGTGAAGATCAAATAATTTTATTTTTTTCAAATTATTTCTTTTTATTGGCAAAATCACTCATACGTTTTTTCCATTCGGCTGTTTGAGACAAAAAAGCAAAATTATCCGCTGCATACAACTTAGCCGCTTCTATTTCCAAACGGGTTCCAAAACTAACGGTTCTTTTGGTATAATCCAATGCCAAAGTAGGAGCTTCCATAATTTGAACAGCTGTTTTTTTGGCATATTCCAATAAATTATCAACAGAAACACTGGCAGTTGCCAATCCAATATCTACAATTTCTTTTCCATTCAGCATTCTACCGGTTAGCAATAAATCTTTGGTTTTCCCCTCGCCTATAATATTTTTTAAATAAACCGTGCAAGTAGCAGGAAGAATAGCACCTAATTTTACCGCCGGATATCCGATTTTGGTTTCATCAGTTACTATTCTTATATCACAAGCGGTAGCATAACCAAATCCTCCACCTAATGCCAAACCGTTAATCGCTGCAATCACCGGTTTTGAAAAATTATAAATCTTTTCGGAAGTGGATTCCAATAATAAGGCAAATTCACGTGCTTTTTCTACCGTATCCAACTCCAACAACGATTTTAAATCAACTCCGGAAGAAAAAGCTTTGCCTTCTCCTGTAAGTATAAGAACTTTAAGTCCCTCATCACTGTTTAAATTATCTAAAAAAACAGCTAATTCATTAAGTAAATCGGCATTAAAAGCATTATATTTCTCAGGTCTGTTAAAAGATAATATGCCAATTCCTCCCTCCAAGTGAAAATTTATATATTTCATAATAAATCATTAAAATAGCGAATGTCGTAATTTTTTTATCCATTTCATAATATTAAAAGTTTTTTTTACAACTATTAAGTTTTTTTATCATAAATGAAAAATATCTATTTTTCTATAATACTATTGCCCGATACATTATTAATGAACAATTTTTTTTTTGACTATCTTTGCAGTATATATTTTTCGATTATATGAGAGTTATTAAAAACATAAGAAACTTTTCGATTATTGCACATATTGATCACGGCAAAAGTACACTTGCCGATCGTTTATTGGAATATACCGGAGCTATTACTGATCGCGAAAAAAAAGATCAAGTGTTGGATGATATGGATTTGGAACGCGAAAGAGGTATCACCATTAAAAGTCATGCCATACAGATGGATTATGTTTATAATAACGAAAAATATAAACTCAATTTAATTGACACACCTGGACATGTCGATTTTTCTTACGAAGTATCACGTGCCATAGCCGCTTGCGAAGGAGCTTTGTTGGTGGTGGATGCCGCGCAAGGCATTCAAGCTCAGACAATTTCCAACCTATATTTGGCTTTGGAAAACGATTTGGAAATTATTCCGGTGCTTAACAAAGTGGATTTACCCAGTGCCAAACCTTTGGAAGTATCCGATGAAATTGTCGATTTGATTGGTTGCGAACCCGATGATATTATTTGGGCAAGTGCCAAAACCGGTGAAGGAATAGAAGATATCCTGAAAGCAATCATTGAAAAAATTCCTGCCCCGAAAGGAGAACCCGAAGCTCCGCTAAGAGCATTGATTTTTGATTCGGTTTATAATCCTTATAGAGGAGTTGAAGTATATTTCAGAGTTTTTGACGGAAAAATACGTAAAGGGCAAAAAGTAAAATTTATGGCTACAGAACGTTCGTATAATGCGGACGAGGTGGGATTTTTAAAACTAAAACAACAACCAACGGACGAAATCACTACCGGCGATGTAGGATATTTGATTTCCGGTATCAAAGATGCTCGTGAAGTAAAAGTCGGAGATACCATAACCGATGCCGAAAATCCTACCGAAAAACCCATAGAAGGTTTTGAAGATGTAAAACCTATGGTATTTGCTGGAATTTACCCCGTAGAAACCGACGAATACGAAGAATTGCGTAATGCTATGGAAAAACTCCGTCTGAATGATGCCAGTTTAACATTTGAACCGGAATCGTCGGCGGCTTTGGGATTCGGCTTTCGTGCAGGTTTTCTCGGAATGCTTCATTTGGAAATTATTCAAGAACGTTTGGATAGAGAATTTGATATGAACGTAATTACTACCGTTCCCAACGTTTCGTATCACGCATATACCAAAAAACACCCCGATAAACCGATAATCGTAAATAATCCTTCGGAATTACCCGACCCTTCAAAATTAGACAGAGTTGAAGAACCGTATATCAAAGCAAGCATTATTACCAAGGCAGATTTTATAGGTCCTATAATGACATTGGCTTTGGAAAAACGCGGCGAAATAAAAAATCAGGTTTATCTTACACAAGACCGTGTTGAACTTACATTTGATATGCCATTGGCAGAAATTGTTTTTGATTTTTATGATCGTTTAAAAACCGTTTCAAAAGGTTATGCTTCTTTTGATTACCACCCAATCGGGATGCGTAAATCCAAATTGGTCAAAGTGGATATTTTGCTTAACGGACAACCGGTAGATGCCCTGTCTTCATTGGTACACGCCGACAATGCTTATGATATCGGTAAAAAAATGGTGCATAAACTACGCGGATTAATCCCGCGACAGCAATTCGATATTCCCGTTCAAGCTGCCATCGGTTCCAAGATCATTGCCCGTGAAACCATCAAAGCCCTACGGAAAGATGTAACAGCCAAATGTTACGGAGGAGATATTTCGCGTAAACGTAAACTCTTGGAAAAACAAAAGAAAGGAAAAAAACGTATGCGTCAAGTAGGAAATGTTCAAATACCGCAATCGGCGTTTATGGCGGTTTTGAAGTTGAATGATTAAA
>JALSPZ010000056.1 GCA_026985675.1 Flavobacteriales bacterium | reverse complement strand
TCCCGATTTTGGAGAACACTTTAAAAACCATAGTTATAATCTTCGGTATTTTTAAAATGCTGATTGTAATGGGTGCCGACCCCAAAGCTATAATTGCAGGTGTATCCATAGGAGGTTTGGCAGTAGGTTTGGCGGCACAAGATACCGTTAAAAATTTAATCGGAACTTTGATGATTTTTATTGACAAACCTTTTAAAATCGGAGACTGGATAAAAATGGATTCTATTGAAGGAAGCGTAGAAGAGGTCGGGTTCCGTTCGTCTATTATCAGAGCGGCAGATACTTCTATTTATAAAGTTCCGAATAGTAAATTATCCGAAGCCGCTATTAATAATTTGGGCAAAAGGGTTTACAGAAGATATACAACTACATTGGGAATTCGTTACGATACCCCTCCTGAATTAATAGAAGAATTTGTCGAAGGAATCAAACAACTCATCGAATTGCACCCCACCACACGTAATTATTCAAATTTTACACCTTATAATATTGCACCTTATAATGTGGAATTTGTAGAATATGGAGATTCGTCATTGAATATATTATTAAATGTATATTTTATGACCAAAGATTACGGTGAAGAAATGCACGGTAGACATATTTTATTATTAGGTATTTTGGAATTGGCAAATAACTTGGGAGTGGAATTTGCATTTCCTTCGCAAACTTTGTTTATGGAACTTTTTCCCGAGAAAAAACCGGCATATCCTCAATATATTACCGATAAGGAGGAGATAAGAAAACGTTTGGAACAGGTAATCCAAGAGTTTAAAGAAAAAATTACGAAATATTGATCAGAGCACAATATCAAAAAATAATGAGCTTTTTCTATGATCCCTTTATGGAATCATTGGAAAAAGTTTTATTCAAACATCGTAAATTTTTGATTGACCAAATAAAAGAAGGTGATGTTTTGGAAATAGGCGCAGGAACCGGTATAAATTTTTCTCTTTATCCTGAAAATGCCAATATATTTGCCGTTGAACCTTCCAAACCAATGTATAAAAGAGCTGTAAAAAAAATACCTCCCGACAAAAACATCAAAATTTTCAATGCAGGCTTGGAAACTATTGATAAAATACCCGAACTGCCGGAAAAATTTGATTATATCTTATCCACTTTGGTGCTTTGCACGATAAAAAATCCGGTGCAAGCTGCTGCTTTATACAAAAAACTATTGAAAGATAACGGAAAACTTTTGGTGCTGGAACATATTCATTCGGACGGATGGTATGGAAAATTTCAAAAAATTGTCAATCCGATATGGCGACCTTTTGCCGACGGTTGTAATCTTACCCGAAGACAAGATATCATATTAAAACAAGCAGGTTTTAAAGTCGAGGACGAAAAATATTTTCATATCGGAACCGATTGGTATCGAGCAATTATGATAAAAAATTTTTGAAATGAAACGAATATTAAGTCAAATTATATCCGATAAAAACAAAGGAAAAAAATCACTGGCTATTTTGATAGATCCGGATAAATCCTTTGATGAAAAGCTATTACAAAATATAAAACCCGATTATATTTTTGTGGGCGGAAGTCTTTTGAAAAAAGATAATTTGGATGATTGTATTTTAAGAATCAAAAAAATTATGGATATTCCGGTGATAATTTTTCCCGGAGATTTTACACAAATCAGCAAGCACGCCGATGGAATTATGTTCCTTTCGCTTATTTCGGGGAGAAATCCCGAATATTTAATCGGGCAACATATAAAAGCCGCACCGGTTTTGGCACAAACGGATTTGGATATCATTTCGACCGGTTATATTTTAATAGAAAACGGTAAAACCACAAGCGTGGAATATATCAGCAATACGTGTCCCATACCACGGGATAAACCCGAAATTGCTTTTGCAACCGCATTGGCAGGGCAAATGTTGGGTATGCAAACAATTTATCTTGAAGCCGGAAGCGGAGCTTTGCAACCTGTTCCTTTGAAAACCGTGAACTTGGTAGCTGAAAAACTGGGAGTTCCAATAATAGTCGGTGGTGGTATCCGCACACGTGAAGAAATAGAAAAATATTTTGCCGTAGGAGCCGATATTGTAGTAGTAGGAACGGCTTTTGAACAAGGTGAATTTGTTTAATCGTCTTTTCCTAATACTACTTTAAGCTTATATAACTTTTCGGGGACAATTGTTAAAGTGTCGGAATATGTATGATAACCATAATAACCGATATTATATTTTATTTTCCCGGGTTTTACTTCCAACTGTATTTGACCCTCGTCATCTGTAAGTAAAGTTTTGTTTTTAGTATAAGGTTTGATAGAAACAATTGCATCTTTAAGCGGGGAAATATAAATGCTATCGTTTAATTGATATTTGGCAAAAATATCAAATATTAAATTTGGGCTATTGTTCGGATGTTTTTTTTGAATATTTATTGTATCCAAGCGGCTTGAAAAACCAATATTTTTTTTTGGTTGATTACAAGAAATTTCAGTAGGCGAATGACAATCCGACAAACTAAAAATACATAACAATATAAAGCCTTTTAAAAAAATCAGACGGTTCATATCCAATAAAAAATTAAAAATTATGATAATTTTAGACTAACAGAAAATTTAAACTGCAAAAGGATATCCCTTTTTATTTTTTCTTTACAACTCTAATTTTTTTTATTCGTTTTCCATCCATAGCGGTAGCGATAAAATCATAATTTTTTATACTGATTTTGTCATTTCTATTGGGGAATCCGCCATAATGTTCCAAGAAAAACCCTGCTAGACTTTCGGCATCACCTTTTTCTTTTTCAAAAACAATTTCATCGGCTTCGGGAATTTCCATAATTTTATAAAAATCTTTCAATGCCGTTTTTCCATCAAATTCAAAAGTATGTTCATCTATTTTTCGGAAATTTAAGTCTTCTTTATCATACTCATCGGTGATTTCACCTACAATTTCTTCAATTACATCTTCCAGTGTAATAATACCCGAAGTCCCGCCGTATTCGTCCACCACAACCGCCAAATGGGTTTTTTTGTCTTGAAAATCACGTAATAAATCATCCAGTTTAATATTTTCCGGCACAAAAAAAGGCGGACGCAAAAGTTTTTTCCAATCAAAATCTTTTTGGTCTAAATACGGTATCAAATCTTTGGCAAATAAAACACCGTTAATATTATCCATATTTTCATGATAAACCGGTATTCTGGAAAAACCTCTCCGGCTGACTTCTTCAATAACTTCTTTGGCAGATAAATTATCTTCCAATGCAAAAACATCTATACGTGGGCGCATAATTTGTTTGGCTTCGGTTTCACCGAAAGAAACTATTCCGTCAAAAATTTTTCTTTCTTCTTCCGAAGTTTCTTTATCATCGGTCATATCCAATACTTGTGAAATTTGATCAACAGAAAAATTTATATTTTCTTTTTTCAAACGTTTTTCAACCAAACCCGTAGATTTTACCAAAATAATGCTGATTGGATAAAGTATTTTCTTTAAAAATAAAATAGGTTTGGCCATCATTTTGGCAAATTTTACGGAATGTCTGTTGGCATAAACCTTGGGGAGTATTTCTCCAAAAAGCAAAATCAAAAATGTTACGACACCGATTTCAATTATATATTTCCACCACCCTGACACATTATGCAATAAAATGGCGGTTAGATAAGTAGATAGAATAACAATGGCAATATTGATAAAATTATTTGCCACCAAAATAGTTGCCAATAAATCTTTGGGTTGAGACAAAAGGTTTTTAATGGTTTTTCCGTTTTCTTGTTTTTCCAATACTTCTATATCAGCAGGACTTAATGAAAAAAAAGCCACTTCGGTTCCGGAAATCAAAGCTGAAAAAATTAATAGTATTAAAATGGCAACGAAATAAGGAATAATTTGAATAAAGACAGATAAACTATCCGGGTCTTCCATAATTTTTTAGATTAAAAAGGTAAATCGTCTTCCTCTTCGGGTGTAGCAGAGCCGGTCTCTTGATTGGAAATTTCTTCTTTGGGTTTTTCTTCCTGTTGATTTTCAATAGGTTGAGCGGTTTGAGAGGATTTGGGAGTTAAAAACGTAAATTCCGTAACGTAAATTTCGGTAACATAGCGTTCTCTTCCGGTATCGTCTGTCCAACGTCTGGTTTTCAAACGTCCTTCCAAATAAACTTTGTCGCCTTTTTTGGCATAACGTTCAAAAATTTCGGCCAATTTATTGCGAACTACGATATTGTGCCATTCCGTGTTGACAATTCTTTCTCCGGTTTGTTTGCTGATATAGCTGTCATTGGTAGCCAATGGAAATCTACCAATGGAATTTCCTCCTTCAAAATAATGCATCTTTACGTTATCGCCCAAATGTCCGATAAGAATAACTTTGTTTATTGTTCCATTCATAATAAAAAATTGTTCGTTAATTGAAATATTATTCAAAGGTAAATCATTATAAATTATTATCCAAAAATTTTGATATGATTATGGGAAAAGCTTTGTTTTTCAGTTTGTTGAGGTGTATAAACTTGTTATTTCTCGTTGAAGTTCGTATCAACCAAAAATTAATTATTAATTTTTGATGGGTCAGCTGATGAATGTTTTTTTCTATAAAAATCAGCTCATTGATTTCTATTTGATATTTTTCATTCAATTTTTTATAAAAAATATTTGTCGCTTTATGAATTTCTTTATGGGTTTCTATCAAAGGCAGTTGATATAAATTTTGCCAAATACCTTTTTGAGTTCTTTTTTCAATTATGATTTCATCTTTGTAGCGAACCAGAAAATAGTTCAAAAATCGTGTTTTTACGATAGTTTTGTTTTTTTTAAGCGGAAGATTTTCAATAGTTCCCGTTGCGTAAGCTGTGCATTTGTTTTGCAAAGGGCAATTTTGGCAGTCCGGATTTTTGGGTTTACATACCAAGGCGCCGAGTTCAATCATTGCTTGATTGGAAATTCCCGGTTGTTTTTTGTCTATAAACCTGTTGGCAAGCATTGTCAGTTGTTTTTTGCCTTGATAGGAATCTATGGGAACATCCAATCCGAAAAATCTGGTTAAAAACCTACTGACATTTCCGTCTACAGCTCCAACTGGTTCGCCAAAAGCCAAGGAAGCTATAGCCGCCGCCGTATAATCGCCAATTCCTTTGAGTAGTTGAAGTTCTTTTTTGGTTTGCGGAAATTTTCCATCGTAATTGTTGACAATTGTTTGTGCCGTGTGGTGCATATTGCGTGCACGAGAATAATACCCCAGACCTTGCCAAAGTTTTAGCACTTTGTCTTCGGGAGCTTGTGCCAAACTAAAAATATCAGGAAACTTTTTGATAAATTTATAATAATAAGGCAACCCTTGTTCAATACGTGTTTGTTGAAAAATAATTTCGGAAATCCAAATTTTGTAAGGATCATTGGTGTTTCTAAAAGGTAAATTACGTTTATGTTGTTTATACCATTCCAATAGCTTTTTAGTATTCATTGATTTATTGAATTAAGCTGTAAATATAATTAGTATTATTTATATAAAATCAAGTTCAAAAAAATCATTGCTAATCTTTTGCAATTCAAGAATATGTATTATATTTGCAATCCCAATAAGATAAATATAACGAAATAAAAACATATAATTATGACAAAAGCAGAGATTGTTGCAAAAATAGCCGACAAGACAGGGCTTGACAAAAAGGATGTTCTCGCAGTGGTTGAGAATTTTGTAGAAGAAGTTAAAAACAGCTTAGCTTCAAACGAAAATGTTTATTTAAGAGGATTTGGAAGCTTCATAAACAAATACAGAGCTGAAAAAATCGGGAGAAATATTTCCAAAAATACTTCTATCAAGATACCGGCTCATTATATACCGGCTTTCAAACCTTCCAAATCATTTGTAAATCAAGTAAAAGAAAACGTAAAACCTTAAATATTATGCCAAGCGGAAAAAAGAGAAAAAGAAAAAAAATAGCCACTCACAAACGTAAAAAAAGAAGTAGAGCTAACAGACATAAAAAGAAAAAGTAGGCACACCTACTTTTTCTTTGATATTTATGTGATCATTGACATATTAATCTTAAAAATCAAAAGGAATGGATACAGAATTAATTATTCGGTCTAATCCTTCCGCTATTGATTTTGCTTTATTAAAAGACGGTAAATTAACAGAACTTCATAAAGAAGAGACTTCAAGTAAATTTAATGTAGGAGATGTATATCTGGCAAAAATAAATAAAATTGTTCCGGGATTAAACGCCGCTTTTGTTCCGGTAGGCTCGGAAAAAGACGGTTTTCTACACTATCATGATCTTGGACCACAAATTAAATCCCTCATTAAATTTCTTAAACAAGCAGGATCCGGAAAATTAAAGGATTTCAGCTTAAAAAATTTTAATTTGGAACCTGATATTGACAAATCGGGAAACATAAAAGACGTTCTTAAAGCAAAACAAAACTTATTGGTTCAAATTTTAAAAGAACCTATTTCTACCAAAGGACCCCGATTAACTTCCGAAATTTCATTAGCCGGACGTTATCTTATTTTGGTGCCTTTTTATAATAAGGTTTCCGTATCTCAAAAAATTGAAGTTGAAGCGGAAAGAAACAGGCTAAAAAGATTGGTGCAAAGTATAAAACCTAAAAATTTCGGGGTGATTATACGAACTGCCGCCAAAGGAAAAAAAGTAGCGGATTTGGACAAAGACCTTCGAATTTTATTGGATAAATGGAATGCTTTGGCTTCCAAAATCCAATATGCACACCCGCCCCAAAGAATTTTTGGAGAAAGTAACAGGGTAACTACCATGCTTCGGGATATTTTAAATGACAGTTTTACCAAAATAGTAGTCGACGATGAATTATTATACTTGGAAGTTATAGATTTTGTCAGAAATATAGCACCTCATTTGGAATCCATCGTTAAATATCACGATTCCAAAGTGCCTGTTTTTGAAAAATACGGAATCGAAAGACAAATAAAATCCTCATTCGGGAGAAATGTTATGCTGGATAAAGGAGCTTATCTGGTGATTGAACATACCGAAGCTATGCATGTAATTGATGTAAACAGTGGCAATTCGTCCGACAAAAAACAAAGTCAGGAAGAAAATGCTTTGCAAGTAAATTTACAAGCAGCTTCCGAGGTTGCTCGTCAATTACGACTAAGAGATATGGGAGGAATCATTGTAGTGGATTTCATCGATATGAAAGATAGTGAAAACCGTAAAAAACTCTATGAGCATATGAAAAATGTCATGGAGGACGATAGAGCCAAACACAAAATCTTGCCTTTGACAAAATTCGGTTTGATGCAAATCACACGGCAAAGATTTAGACCTGAAAGAAATATACGTACTACCGAAAAAGATCCGAGTTTGGTAATGAAAGGAGAAACCGATGCACCCATTACCCTGATCTCTAAAATTGAAGCGGATATTAAAAAATTAGCCGAAAAAGGGATGAAAAAAGTTAGTTTGCACTTACATCCTTTTATTGCGGCATATTTGACCAAAGGACTGTTTTCCATCAAAAGGAAATGGCGTTGGAAGCATAATATAAAATTAGACGTGCAACCTCGCGATTCCTATAAATATTTGGAATACAGATTCTATGATAAAGATAAAGAAATCAGACCATAATAAAAAAGCGGCGAGCCATTTTTGGCTCGCCGCTTTTTTATTTGTTCCCGATATAAAAAATTATAATATATTTACATCAAAATATAAAATTGAAAAAAACTCCTCTAACATATTATTTATTAAAACTCAACTCCCGAATTAAAAACCCACGTATTAAATTTGTCGGTTTATGGTTATTACATTTGCTCAACAAAAGATATTTGTCCGTCAATTTTGATCCGGTTAATCAATGCAATCTCCGATGTAAGATGTGTTATTTTACCGATGAAAATTACGTAAAAAAACTAAAAGGAGTTTTTTCTCCGGAAGATTTGGATTTATGGGCGGAAAGAATTCTGCCACAAGCCTTAAAACTTCAAGTGGGATGTGGAACCGAACCGACCTTGTATAAACACTTGGATAAAGTATTTGCATTGGGAAAAAAATATAAAGTGCCTCATATCTCCATGACTACCAATGCCAATCTTTTGAAAGAAGAGAAATTGGAAAGCTGGATACAAAACGGACTTCAAGAAATAACCGTATCCTTGCATGGGGTTAAAAAAGAAACTTATGAATGGCTGATGGGTAGAGGAAATTATGAAAAGTTTCATCAATCTTTGGAATTAATTACCCGACTCAAAGAAAAATATCCCGAATTGGTGTTGAGAATAAATTATACATTCAATGAAGATAATTTTAAAGAACTTAATCATTTCTTTGATGTTTACGGACAATATGCCATTGATATCATCCAATTAAGACCCATTTCCAAAATCGGGGAAACCGCTTATGATAATTTTAGTTTGGAAAAAATTATTCCTATTTATGATAATTTCATCTATAACTTTAAACAAAAAGCCAAAGAAAATAATGTCAGCTTGTTAGCGCCTGCTTCAAAAGAAAATCTTATCAGCAGAGCCAACCAACAAAGTTTGATTTACGATTTTACATATATTTACATCTCGCCCACTGTGTTTTGGAAAGACGATTTCGATTGGAAAAACGAAACATACCGTGAATATTTCAAACGAAAAAAAATAGGAAAAAAAATGTTGAAAATGGCTATTGCATCGTCAAGGCAACTCAAAGCATTGCAAAGGGAGCAAAATCTCAATTATCAAGTAGATTTAAGCTGATTTTTTTATTAACTTTGTATAGAACCTTTCAACTTTTCCTATGATATATATCGAACTTTTTTTAGTAGTAATTTCGGGCGGACTGATAGCTTATTATATTCGCAATCTCAAAAAACAATATATCAATTTTTTGTTGAGTTTTAGCGGTGCTTATCTTTTGTCCATTATTATTTTTCATATTTTACCGCACATTTATGAATATCCCAACAAGAAAATCATAGGAGTTTTTATCCTTTCGGGAATACTTTTTCAGTTATTATTGGAAGTATTTTCACATGGAGCGGAACATGGTCATGAACATGCTTTTGGCAACAAAACTCCTTGGGTTGTATTGTTGAGTTTAAGCATACATGCTTTTACGGAAGGATTACCGATTCATGCCGGAGAACACATCAATCAATCTTATTTTTACGGTATATTGATACATAAGCTACCCATTTCCATAATATTAACCAGTTTAATGATTTTTGCTGGTTATTCTCTAAGGAAAATTTTATTGATATTAGTAATTTTTGCATCCATGACACCACTTGCTGCTTATTTGGGCGAACATTTGCAATTGATAAGGCAATATGCAGTTTTTATCAATGCTTTTGTAGCCGGAATTCTTACACATGTTGGCACAACCATACTTTTTGAAAATGATCATTCGCATCAATTCAAAATCAAAAAATTTACGGTGATCATACTGGCAATGATTTTGGCATATTCAGCTTAGTATTTTTGATATTAATGAAAAAAAATAAGGTTACATTAGGTTTGGGAAGCAATTTGGGCAACCGAAAAAAAAATTTGGAAAAAGCCCTTTTGTTTTTACAATTACAATTGGGGAAACTCAACAAAATTTCACAAGTTTATCAATCCCCGGCAAAAGATTTTGTAGGCAATGATTTTTATAATATAGTAGCCGAATTTATCACCGAATATTCTGCTGACAAAATATTGTTGATTACAAACCAAATAGAAAAATTATTAGGGAGAAAAATCAAAAGTTTAAATAAAAAATATCAAAACCGGATAATAGATATTGATATTTTGTATATAGAACATTATATTGTTAATAAAAAAAATCTAATCATTCCACATCCGGAAATACACAAGCGCAACTTTGTTTTGTATCCTTTAAATGAAATCTCTCCCGATTTTTTTCATCCGGTTTTAAAAAAATCTCATCGGGAATTAGTATCTTTATCGCCCGATAATGATCAACCGAAAATCAAAGATATTATTTTGAACACAAGACTCGAAATACCATATAATTTTATAGCAATCGAGGGGAATATCGGTGCAGGCAAGACCACATTTACCAAGCAATTTGCAAAAGATTTTAATTCAAAATTGGTTTTGGAGCGTTTTGAAGAAAATGCTTTTTTGCCCAAATTTTATAAAGACCCCAAACGCTATGCTTTTCCTTTGGAGATGTCCTTTTTAGCCGATAGATATCAACAGCTTTCGGATGATTTGGCTCAATTTGATTTGTTTAAAACTTCCGTTATATCGGATTATTATGTTTTTAAATCGCTGATTTTTTCAAAAGTAACCCTGTCGGACGAAGAATATTCGCTTTACAAAAAGATTTTCAATTTTATGTATAAGGATATTCCCAAACCCGATTTGTATATTTATCTTTATCAAAACGTGGAACGACTTTTGCAAAATATCAAAAAACGCGGTAGAAGTTATGAACAATCCATTAAAGCGGAATATTTGGAACAAATTCATGAAGGTTATATGAATTTTATCAAAACCCAAAAAGATTTGAATATTCTGATTCTGGATATCAGTCATATAGATTTTGTAAAAGAACCGAAATATTATTATCAAATGGTTGATGCAATTATCCATCATCAACCTAGTACCAATAATCTGGAAATAATGAAAATACAATAATTTTAAAGTATCGTTTTTTTGAATTTTATGTAAAAAAACGTATATTTGAAAATATCACAAAAAAGAAAATTATGAACGAAGAATTGCAATTTATATACGATGAAGCCGAAGAGCATATGAAAAAAAGTATAGCTCATTTGGAACACGAACTCAAAAGTATAAGAGCAGGAAAAGCTTCGCCCCAAATGTTATCAACCGTTATGGTGGATTATTATGGCACTCCAACTCCGCTTTCACAAGTAGCCAATATAAATGTGCAAGATGCACGGACACTAACAGTTCAACCTTGGGAGAAAAATATGCTACATGTGATTGAAAAAGAGATTATCAATGCTAATTTGGGCTTTAATCCTATGAATAACGGAGAAAAAATTATAATTAATATTCCCGTGCTAACGGAAGAAAGAAGAAAAGAATTGGTTAAAAAAGCCAAGGAAGAAGCAGAAGTGGCAAGAGTAAGTATTCGTAATATTCGTAAAGATGCCAATAATGATATAAAGAAATTGGAAAAAAATAAAGAAATTTCGGAAGATCAATCCCAAATTGCTCACGACAAAATTCAAGAATTGACCGATAAATACATAAAAGAAGTAGAAAAATATTTGGAGAAAAAAGAAGCCGATATTATGACGGTATAATTTAAACAATTGAACAAAATAAATATTAAAAACAAAAAAATGGCAAAAAAAAATACAGATAAAAAGACAAATGCTGAGATGGATGCCAAACGCAAAGCTTTGGAACTTACTTTGAGTAAATTGGAAAAAACCTATGGCAAAGGAACGGTAATGACACTCGGTTCGGAACCCGTAGAAGAAACCGATGCCATTCCAACCGGTTCGCTGGGATTGGATATTGCTATGGGAATTGGGGGATATCCCCGCGGGAGAGTAATTGAGATTTACGGTCCCGAATCATCCGGTAAAACAACCTTGGCTTTGCACGCCATTGCAGAAGCGCAGAAAAAAGGGGGAATTGCAGCGTTTATTGATGCCGAACATGCTTTTGACAGATTTTATGCACAAAATTTAGGAGTAGATTTGGAAAATCTTATCATCTCACAACCTGATTACGGAGAACAAGCTTTGGAAATCGTTGATAATTTGATACGTTCAGGTGCTGTTGATATTATAGTTGTAGATTCGGTGGCAGCACTTACGCCCAAAAGTGAAATTGAAGGAGATATGGGAGATTCCAAAATGGGACTTCATGCTCGTTTGATGTCTCAGGCGCTTAGAAAACTCACATCGTCTATTGCAAAAACCAATTCAACCGTTATTTTTATTAACCAATTAAGAGACAAAATCGGGGTGGTTTTCGGAAATCCCGAAACAACTACCGGAGGTAATGCGTTGAAATTTTATGCTTCGGCACGTTTGGATGTCAGACGTTCTACCCAAATCAAAGATTCCCAAGGAAATGTAATGGGAAATAAAACCAAAGTAAAAGTAGTTAAAAACAAAGTTGCTCCACCTTTCAAAACCGCAGAGTTTGATATTATGTATGGAGAAGGCATATCAAAAGTGGGAGAGATACTGGATCTAGCCGTCGAATACGATATCATAAAAAAAAGCGGTTCATGGTTTAGCTATGGCGATACAAAATTAGGGCAAGGTAGAGATGCCGTAAAAAATCTTATTGCCGATAATCCCGAACTAATGGAAGAATTGGAAAATAAAATTAAGGAATACTTAAAATCGGAAAATAAAAAATAATCAAAGGGGCAATGCCCCTTTTTTTTATGATGATAAATCCACTGTCTAAAATAATCGATTTGTTTTTCCCGAGAACCTGTATGGCTTGTGGTAATATACTCATGGATAATAATCAAATAATTTGCCATACTTGTTTAACCGGCTTACCTTATACCTATTTTCATGCCGATAATAAAAATCTTATGTATAAACGATTATCGACTTTTATTCCCATAACATCTGCATTTAGTCTTTTGTATTTTCAAAAAAAATCTATTGTCCAAGAAATTTTGCATCAGCTCAAATATAAAAATCATCAGGAAATAGGCGAATTTTTTGGTAAAATTATGGCAAACCACATCAAAAATACTATGGGATATATAAAATATGACTACATAATTCCCGTTCCGTTACACCCCAAGAAAATGAAAACCAGAGGATATAATCAATTGAGTTATCTCTGTAAAACATTAGCCGAAGAATTGGGAAGTATTTGCGATGAAAATCTATTGTTAAAAATCATAAATAACGAATCACAAACGCATAAAAATTCGGAAGAAAGAAAACGAAACGTCAAAGATATTTTTCAACTGCACGGGAATACGAAAAAATATGAAAACAAGCACTTGTTATTAATCGATGATGTAATGACTACTGGAGCCACTTTGGAATCCGCCGCCAAAGAATTACTGAAAATAAATAATATAAAATTGAGTATAGCAACTTTGGCTATGGTGCAATAAATTTATTCCCCCATTTCCAAATATCGCTTTAAAAAAGCGGAATGTTCCCGTAGTTCTTGTAGGTGCAAATCCTCATCAATTTGACTGATGATGATATAATCATAACGACGGAAAGTTTGTATAATCTCGTTGATATCCTCTGTTTGTATTTTGATTTCCACTTCGGTTTCTCCATTGGTTTCATTGACCAAAATTCCCAATACAACACCTCCGTCAGATTCTACTATTTGTGCTACTTGACTTATAGACAATTCAGCTGTATTTTTCTTAACGCTAATGACATATCCTTTTTTGGAAATAAAATCTTTTTCTGCCAAATAATCCAGAATATCATCCAATAATTTAATTCCGATATATTTGCCACCTTTATCTAATACTCCTAAAATATTGGTTTCGTTTTTCATCATAACCGACAGCACTTCGGTCCAAGGCATTTTGTCGGAAATATAAATTTTTTCAATGATATGTTTATAATTTTCCAAGGCTTCATTAGTTTCCGACAAATCATCACAGCGGATCATTCCTCTGAAAATTCCTTTTTCCACAATGGGCAAATGACTAAACCCGTAGTGCTTGCAAACTTCAACGGCTTCCCTAGCGGAATCGTCGAATGAAAAAGGTCTGAAACGATAAATTTTAATATCCATAAGAAAAATTGATAGAAATATATAGCAAAAATAAACAAAATAAAAGACAATTGTCATAATAATTACAATTCTATTTCCTAAATTTGTGAGCTGATAAATAAATATTCGAAATAATTTATAATTATGCATAAACAAGTTAAAATTTCCAAGGGCTTGGATATAAAATTGAAAGGGAAGCCGCAACCCAAAATTATGCAGGCTGAACGTTCAAAAAAATATGCCATTCGCCCGGTAGAGTTTTACGGAATAAATCCCCGATTGATGGTTCGTCCGGGTGATAAAATAAAAGCCGGTGAGCCGGTTTTTTATCATAAATATGACGAAAGAATTAAATTTACTTCACCTGTTAGCGGCACCGTAGAAGATGTTATTCGCGGCGAAAGAAGAAAGATTTTGAAAATCGTTATTGAAGCCGACCCGAAAGATGAATTTAAAGACTTTGGTATTAAAAATCCTAATGATTTGAACCGAGAAGAAGTATTGGAGGCTTTGTTGGAAAGCGGTTTATTTCCAGTGATCAAACAACGTCCCTATGATGTTATTGCCAAACCTGATGACGACCCCAAAGCTATATTTATATCCGCTTACGATTCTGCTCCTTTGGGAGTAGATTATGAATTTACTCTTAAAGACCGTTTAAAAGATTTTCAAACGGGTGTTGACGCTTTGAAAAAATTGACTTCGGGCAATATATATCTGATTTTGAATAATAAAATTGCTTCCAAATTGGAAGATACCGAAGGAGTGGAAATCATAAAAGCCGAAGGACCTCACCCTATTGGAAATCCGAGTATTCATATCGAACGATTTGAACCTATTACTAAGGGAGATAGAATTTGGGTTGTCAATCCGGCGGATGTTGCCAATATCGGAGCATTTTTTAAAACCGGAATTTATAATCCCGAAAAAGTGGTGGCACTTGCCGGAAGTATGGTCAAAGAACCTAAATATTATAAGATAAAACCCGGCGCTTATTTGAAAGATTTTTTAAGCAATAAATTGAAATCCGGTGATAAAAGAATTATCAGCGGAAATGTTTTGACCGGATCTGATATAGGTAAAGATTTGTTTTTGAATTTTTATGACAATGAAATTAGTGTAATTCCTTTGGGTAAAAAATCGACTTTTATGGGGTGGTTGCCGTTTTTCGGTCCTACCAGAAAAAGTTTTTACCGGTTTAATTTGATTCCTTCTCGTAAAGAAATGGATTTGAATGCCAATCTTTTTGGAGAAGAAAGAGCTTTTGTAATGACTGATGAATATGAAAGTGTGATGCCTTTGGATATTTATCCGGTTCATTTATTAAAGGCAGCATTGCTTGGTGACGTGGAAAAAATGGAAGCTTTGGGAATTTTGGAAGTAGCACCCGAAGACTTTGCTCTTTTGGATTATATCGGTTCGTCAAAAATCGATACGCAAGAGCTTATTCGTAAAGGATTGGATGTGATGCAAGTGGAAATGGAAAGTTAATTATTAAATACAAATAAAAAGATTTTTTGAAAATGAGATTTATAGAGAAATTTTTTAAGAAATACGAACATTTGTTTCTTGAAGGAGGAAAATTTGAAAAGTATCATCCGGCTTATCAAGCGATGTATACTTTTATGTTTGTCCCCGACGAAACAACCAAGAGAGGAGCACATATTCGTGATGCGGTCGATTTGAAACGTGTGATGTTTACCGTAGTTTTGGCGCTTATTCCCGCTACGATTTTCGGAATGTGGAATGTTGGCTATCAATATTTTCAACAAGCCGGAGGAGAATTTACCAATTGGGATGCTTTTGTTTACGGATTTTGGAAAGTGATACCTTTAATAATAGTGTCTTATGCGGTGGGATTGGGAATTGAATTTTATTTTTCCATTCTACGCGGACACGATGTAAATGAAGGTTATTTGGTAACCGGACTATTGATTCCTTTGATTATGCCGGTTACTATTCCGTTATGGATATTAGCCGTTTCCGTGGCTTTTGCCGTTATCATCGGGAAAGAAGTATTCGGAGGAACGGGGATGAATATTCTCAACCCCGCATTAACAGCCAGAGCATTTACTTTTTTTGCTTATCCCACTTTTATGTCCGGTAACGAAGTTTGGATTCCAAAACCCGAAAATGCAGATGCTTATTCAGGCGAAACCATTTTGGGAGCTTTGGGACAAGGACATCAAGTAGCTTATACTTGGAAAGAAATGTTTTTCGGAATGATTCCCGGAAGTATCGGTGAAACTTCCGTTTTGATGATTTTAATCGGTGCGGCTTTACTGCTCTACACCAAAGTAGGAAGTTGGCGTATTATGTTATCCACTTTATTAGGTGCTTCATTGATGGCATATATTTTTAATCTTTGGGGAGCCAATACTTTGATGCAATTTCCTTGGTGGGAACATCTTTTGGTTGGAGGTTTTGCATTCGGTTTAGTCTTTATGGCGACCGATCCTGTAACTGCGGCTCAAACCCGTAGAGGTAAATGGATTTACGGATTTTTAATCGGTGTATTTGCCATTTTGATACGTGTATTCAATCCGGCATATCCCGAAGGAATGATGTTGGCAATTCTGTTGATGAACGTAGTAGCTCCTACTATCGATTATTATGTAGTGCAAGCCAATATTAAGAAAAGAATGAAAAGATTTGAAAAACAAATGGCTTAATTTAATTTATTATGGACAGAAACAGTAATACATATACTA
>JALSPZ010000055.1 GCA_026985675.1 Flavobacteriales bacterium | reverse complement strand
TTTTATTCGCTTACTCATAAAAATCACTCGATGTGACAGCACGTTGTAAATTTACGCTAAGTCAGTCCGAGTGAAAATGCGAAGGATGAGCTTTTTTGTATCGAGAACCTTGTCAGTTCGAGTGAAAATACGACGATAGGAGTATTTTTGTATCAAGAACTCTTTAATAACAAAGCATCTCGATACAATTTTTTTCGTTCACTCAAAAAATCACTCGATGTGACAGCACGTTGTAAATTTACACTAAGTCAGTCCGAGTGAAAATGCGAAGGATGAGCTTTTTTGTATCGAGAACCTTGTCAGTTCGAGTGAAAATACGACGATAGGAGTATTTTTGTATCGAGAACTTAATATCAATTACTCATTGCTAAATGACAAACATTAAGGTTAATTAGCAGACTTTAAATGATTCCCATAATTTTTGAAACCCATTCCATTAAACCTGCAGATATTAAAGCGGCAATTGTTCCAACAACATAACCTACAATCGCTAACATTGCCCCTACGGAAGCTAATGCAGGATGAAAAGCCGCTGCTACAATTGGAGCCGAAGCTGCTCCTCCTACGTTGGCTTGACTACCAACTGCCAAGAAAAAATAAGGAGCTTTTATCAATTTGGCTACCAAAATAAGCAATCCGGCGTGAATACTCATCCATATTAAACCTATAAAAATCAAACCCGGATTTTTCAAAATCTCACCCAAATCCATCTTCATACCGATCGTCGCTACCAAAATGTAAATAAACACACTACCGAGTTTGGAAGCTCCCGCTCCTTCATAGTTTCTAATTTTTGTATAAGAAAACAAAACACCGAATATTGTAGCTAAACTAATCAACCAAAAAAAAGCAGAGCCTAATGATGAAAAGAAAGATGTTTTATCCGAAATAAAATCGAAATTTGTTTCCAAAAAACCTGAAATATCACGTGAAGCAACCAATGAAAATGCTACTGTTGAAAAAGCAATGCCAAGCATTACCATATAATCGGTCAAAGTAGGTATTCTTTCCACTTTTTTAACAAATCTGCTTACTTTCAATTTTAATTCTTCAATTGCCGATGTATCGGCTTTTAACCATCTGTCAATAGCTTGAGTTCTTGCAGCACCCATCAATAAAATAGCCATCCAAATATTGGCTACAAAAATATCAACCAATACAGTTGCTCCGTATTTTTGTTGATTATAATGAAAAATTTCCAACATAGCAGCTTGATTTGCCCCTCCGCCAATCCAGCTTCCCGACAAAGTAGCCAATCCCCGCCATAATGCATCATTTCCTGTTCCGGCGACAGTGTCAGGAGAAAAATAACCGACAATTGCCAAAGCAATAGGTCCACCAATAACTATCCCGAGTGTACCCGTAAAAAACATAATCAATGCTTTGGGACCTAAATTAAAAACCGCTTTTAAATCTATACTCAAAGTCATTAATATCAAAGATGCAGGCAAAAGCAAACGACTGGCAATATAATATAAACTGGAATGAAATTCATAATGTCCATTGATTTTATTTCCCCATTCCGTTGCAATAATTCCAGTAGAAGTCAAAACCGCAGGCAGCACATAAGCCAAAAGCAATGCCGGAACAATTTTATAAAATTTTTCCCAGAAACCACCTTTTAAACTACCGGTATAAAAAATTAAGGCTAATAAGCCCATTAAAATCCCAAATACAACCAAATCATTTGTAAAAAGAGGAGCAGCTTTATAATCCATAGTTTTTTTAGCAATTATACAAAAAACTTTTTATACATTTTAATAAAAATTATCTTTCATAATCTTACAAAATTTTAAATTCAGAATCAATCGGTGTTAAAATTAACCCCGTAAAACAATAAATTTTTATTATTTGACAAAAATCTATCCTTATAAAGTTTTTTATTTTTAACCCCTAAGAAAAAATACTTAAAAACAAAATGATTAAAATGTTTGGGAAATTAAAAAGGTATTAATATCTTTGATGTAAAGAAAATAATTTTAGCATGAATAAAACTTCCAAATATCCCCTATTTTTTGTATTATTTATATTCACGTTCAAATTAGTTTTAGCCCAAAACAGCCGGATGATTATTCCCTCTGAAATCTCAATGAATCTGGAAAAAGAAATGCAGGAAATGGGTTCGGAACTTTCGGCTGACGATATTTACAATCCGAATATGCTCTCTATCAATGATGCTGTTATTCAATTCAATGGTGGTTGCACAGGTGAAATTGTATCACCCAAAGGATTGATATTTACCAATCACCATTGTGGATATGGAGCTATTCAATCACACTCTACTTTTGAAAACAATTATGTAAAAAATGGTTTTTGGGCAAATTCTTTTGAAGAAGAGTTGCCCAACCCCGGGATGTATGTAACTTTTGTAAGAAAAATTCAAGAAGTAACCAATGAAGTATTAAACGGGGTTAAAGATAATATGGACGAAAATATACGCAAAAGTTTAATTCAAAAAAATATAAATAAACTTTTGCAAACCATCCCCAAAGAAGAATGGCAAGATATAGAAATCAAAGCATTTTATGACGGTAATAAATATTATGCTTTTACGGTTGAAAACTACAAAGATATACGTTTGGTAGGAGCACCCCCTGCTTCCATTGGAAAATTTGGAGCGGATACGGATAACTGGATGTGGCCCAGACATACCGGTGATTTTTCCATTTTTAGAATTTATGCAGATAAAAACAATCATCCTGCCGAATATAGTCCGGAAAATGTGCCTTATCAAGCAGATAAATATTTCAAAATTTCTATCAAAGGGATTAAAGCCGGTGATTTTTTCTTGATATACGGATTTCCCGGACGAACACAAGAATATTTGCCTGCATTGGCAGTTCAACAAAAAGTGGAAGTTATCAATCCGGCTCGTATAGAAATAAGAGAAAGAGTATTGAATGTAATGGATAAATGGATGAAAAACAATGATACTATAAAATTGCAATATACTGCAAAATATGCCCGTATTGCCAATTATTGGAAAAAATGGATAGGCGAAACACAAGGGATTAAAAAAACTGGTGCCGTTGAAAAGAAAAAAGCTTTTGAAAAAGAATTTATCCAACAAATAAAAACGCAAAATTTGGATAAATCTTATTTATTAATTTTTGATCAATTCCGTAACTTATACGACCAAATAAAAGACCCTGAATTGGCAAGAAACTATTTTATTGAAACTTTTTATTTGAATAATGACTTCCTAAAAAGAGCCTTATATGTTTATCAACTGGAAAAACTTTACGAAGTAGAAGGTAAAAATGCTTATAAAAAAAATAAAGAAAAATTCAAGTCATATATCACTCCGACTTTTTCAAACTACAATTCAGCTCTTGATAAAAAAACCTTCATTACATTATTGGAACTATATCAAAACAAAATGCCTGTCAAATATATGGAAGGAATTTCCAAGGATATCAACATTAAAAAATTGGCTAATGATTTTTATTCAAATTCTATTTTAAATAATAAGACCCAATTGATTAAATTACTAGAAAAAAATCCAAAGAAATTTATAAAAACCATTGAAAATGACAATGCTTATGTTTTTCTAAAAAAATTTATTGATAATTATTATAATAAAATTTCCCCGGATTACTATAGTTTAAGAGATAAAATAAATCGTTTGCAAAAGAAATATATGGAAGCGATTATCAAAATTTCTCCGACTCTACCATATCCCGATGCAAATGGCACTTTACGTTTTTCTTATGGAGTTGTCAAAGGATATGAACCCAGAGATGCCGTTTATTATTATCCGATCAGTCATCTAAAAGGAGTAATGGAAAAATATGTTCCCGGTGATTATGAATTTGATGTCCCAAAAAAATTAATAGATTTATTCAAGAAAAAAGACTTTGCTCCGTATTCAAAAACCGGACAAATGCCCGTGAACTTTCTGGGGTCAGCACATACAACCGGAGGAAATTCTGGGTCTCCTGCAATAAATAAAGAAGGCGAACTAATTGGCATAAACTTTGATAGAGTATGGGAGGGCACCATGAGTGATTTATATTATGACCAAAAAATCAGCAGAAATATTATGGTAGATATTCGTTATGTTTTATTTATTATTGATAAATTTGCTAATAATAAGCGATTAATAAAGGAACTCAATATAATCAAATAAAAGATTAAAATGATACATACAAACAAACTTAAACTCACACTTTTTTTCTTTGTCCTATTGGTCAATTTAAATTTATTTGCCCAAGATACAATAAACTTATATGATAAAGGTCAAGAAATTTTTGATATAATGCTATCGGAAACTCCTGAAAAAATATTGCATTTGGTAGCGGAAGATGATATGGATAGTAAAGCTGCCGTTTTGGAATCATTTTTGAAAGTAAGAGAAATATTAAAATCAAC
>JALSPZ010000054.1 GCA_026985675.1 Flavobacteriales bacterium | reverse complement strand
CATTATGATAATCAATATAATAAATGCTCCAATATAAAAGCCGGGAGACATTTCTTCTTGTTTGCCTAAAAACAATACGGCGAGAATTATTCCGTAAACCGGTTCGAGATTGATGGAAATCATTACTGTAAACGGGGATAAATATTTCATCAAAGATATGGATACGGTAAAAGCATAAGCGGTGCATATACTTGCCAAAATAATCAAAAATAGCCAATCGGTTTGAGTAGGTAAAGGCATTTGAAAAATACTACCTTTTATCCATAAAATAATCGTGAGCAAAAGAAAACCGTAAAATAACTGAAAAAATGACAAAACCGGTCCTTGTTGATTTTGGATATAAATTCCGTTTATCACCGAAAACAAACCTGAGAGGAAAGCGGCGATTAATGCAATAAATACTCCGGCAAACTGTATTTTCTCAACTTTTATCAATATAAAAAAACCTCCTAGAATTAATATTCCCAAAACCAATTCATACCAATAAATTTTTCTTTTGAAAAAAAGGGGTTCCAAAATGGAAGTAAAAAAAGCTCCACTGGATAAGGTAACTAATGTTATGGACACATTGCTGATTTTAATGGCATAAAAAAAAGCCAGCCAGTGTAAAGCTATAATGATGCCACCGGTAGCATAGCGTAAGTGAGATTTGAAGTCCGATGCAAGTAAACGCGTGCTAAGTTCTTTTTTTGACATTATATACATGACTAAAAAAACAACCGCCAATCCCATACGATACCAAGTTAAACTTAAATAATCCAACTGAATTAAGGCTCCCAAGACTGCCGTAAATCCCCAGATAAAAATGATAAAATGTAATTTTAAATATTTGGAAATATGTTTATTCATTGGGCTGATTATTCTTACTTTTTAAGGTTATTTCTTTAAAATCCAATGATTTGGGAATTTGATGCAATTGTTTGACAATATCGGAAGGTAAATTAGTCAGTTTTCTTTTTTTTAGGTCAATCCATGCACCTTTTACACGAACTTTTGCCGATAGTTCGTTTTTTTCATTGTAAATATGATGGATAAATTCCCATCGTTCAAAATTTTTACTGGCAGCTAATAACTCCATATCCACTTTAATATTTTCGCCAATATTGATTTCTTTCAAATAAACAGTTTGTTCCTCAAAAATAACAGGTCCTATGTTGTAATGCGCAAAATCGTCCATACGTAATTGATGTTGTTGAAAAAACCTGACCCTTACTTCCGCCGCATAGTCACTATAAGCGGTGTGTCTCATATGTCTGTTGGGATCAAAATTAGCCCAAATGGTTTTAAATTCAAGTGAAAAATTTTTCATTTATTTAAATTTTGTTAAAAGTAATTAATTTCTCTCTCTCATATTTAGTATGTTAGAAAAATAGTTTGATAATACCTGCAAAAAGATATGTAAAACTATAAAAAAAATGATTAAATTTGGCATACTTCAAAAAAATATAAATATGACACAAAATAAACCTAAAATTATTTGGACAAAAGTTGATGAGGCACCAGCTTTGGCTACTTATTCATTATTACCCATTATTAAAGCTTTTGCAAAAGCTGCCGGAGTAGAAATCGAAACCAAAGATATTTCGTTAGCCGGACGGACTTTGGCAAATTTTCCGGATTATTTGTCAGAAGAGCAAAAAGTGCCGTATGCTTTGGCTGAGTTAGGCGAACTTACTCTAAAACCTGAGGCAAATATTATTAAATTACCTAATATAAGTGCTTCCATACCACAATTGCAAGCTGCCATCAAAGAATTACAAGAAAAGGGTTATAATATTCCCGACTTTCCCGAAGAACCTCAAAATGAAGAGGAAAAAGTATTAAGACAAAGATTTGCCAAACTTTTGGGAAGTGCCGTAAACCCAGTTTTACGTCAAGGAAATTCAGATAGACGTGCTGCAGAATCCGTTAAGGAATTTGCAAAGAAAAATCCTCATCAAATGATGAAACCTTGGGACACAAATTCCAAAACTCATGTAGCACATATGAATTCCAATGATTTTTATGGAAATGAAAAATCAATAGTTTTGGATAAGGATACGGATTTTAAAATCGTTTTGGAAACCAAAAATGGAAAAAAAATTGTTTTAAAAGATGATTTACATGGAATAAAAGGGGAAGTCTTGGATGGTACTTTCATGAGTAAAAAAGCATTAAGAAAATTTTATGCAGAACAAATAAAAGATGCAAAAGACAAAGATGTCCTTTTGTCATTGCATCTCAAAGCAACTATGATGAAAATATCCGATCCTATCTTGTTTGGGCACGCAGTAAAAGAATTCTTTAAAGAAACTTTAACAAAATATAAAAAAGAATTGGAAGAAATAGGCTTTAATCCGAACAACGGCTTGCAAGATTTATATAATCGTTTGGATCGTTTACCCGAAGACAAACAAAAAGAGATTTTGAAATCTATCGAAGAAGAATACAAAAAACGTCCACGTTTGGCTATGGTTGATAGTGATAAAGGAATTACCAATTTGCATGTTCCCAATAACGTGATCATAGATGCTTCTATGCCTGTTGTGATTAGAGACGGAGGTAAAATGTGGGGACCTGATGGAAAACTTCATGATACAAAAGCTATTATTCCCGACAGAACCTATGCTACGTTTTATCAAGTGGTAATTGATGATGCCAAAAAAAACGGAGCCTTTGATCCGGCAACTATGGGAACTGTGCAGAATGTAGGTTTAATGGCACAAAAAGCCGAAGAATATGGCTCTCATCCTACAACATTTGAAATTCCAGAAGACGGAACGCTTAAAGTTATCGATGAAAAAGGAAATGTATTGATGAAGTTTGAAGTGGAAAAAGGTGATATTTGGCGTATGTCTCGCACAAAAGATATTCCAATTAAAGATTGGGTAAAATTAGCAGTAAATAGAGCAAAAGCTACAGGATATCCTGCTGTTTTTTGGTTAGATAAAAATAGAGCGCATGATGCACAATTGATAAAAAAAGTAGAGAAATATTTAAAAGATTATGATACTAAAAATTTGGATATCCGAATTATGAGCCCAGATGATGCGATGCGTTTTACTTTGGATAGGGTTCGAAAGGGAGAAAATACAATTGCAGTTACGGGAAATGTATTGAGAGATTATTTAACCGATTTATTCCCGATTTTAGAATTGGGTACAAGCGCTCGGATGCTTTCAATAGTTCCTCTGTTGGCAGGAGGCGGTTTGTTCGAAACCGGTGCGGGAGGTTCCGCCCCAAAACATGTTCAGCAATTTCAAGCAGAAGGACATCTTCGTTGGGATTCTCTGGGAGAATTTTTAGCATTAATGTCATCCTTTGAACATTTGGCTGAAAAATTTGATAATAAAAAGGCAGCTGTTCTATCAAAAACATTGGATAAAGCGATTGGAAAATATTTGGAAAATAGAAAATCCCCCGGACGTAAAGTAGGGCAATTGGACAATAGAGGTTCACATTATTATTTAGCTAAATATTGGGCGGAGGAATTAGCAAATCAAAATGAAGATGAAGAATTAAAAGAAAAATTTATTCCAATAGCAAAAGAACTCAATGAAAAAGAGGAACAAATTTTGAAAGAAATTGCACAAGCCGAAGGAAAACCGGTAGATTTGGGAGGATATTATCTTATGGATGACCAAAAAACCGAAAAAGCTATGCGTCCCAGTAAAACTTTTAATGAAATAGTCGCTAAAATATAGATTATGTTAAAATATTTGTCATTAGTGCTTTTAGTTATATTTTTATTTTCTTGTAATTGTTATCAGCAAGTTGATAAGCCTAAAAAGTCAGGTTTGTTATCCTATGAAATAATTGACCAGGGGGCACATAGTGGAATAAAAAAAACACAAAATGTTGTGTTCAATTCAAAAGAGGAATTTTATAACTTTTTTAAAAATTATAAAGTTCCAAAAAGTGAAATAAATATAAATTTCAATAAGCATACTGTTGTCGGTATTTTTTTAGGACAACAAACAACTGGAAGTATTTCTATCAATATTCAAAAAATAGTAGATCAGGATAATAAAGTTATTATTTTTTATACTGTTAAAGCAGGTGCAATAGCAACAATGGTCATGACCGAACCTTACCTGTTGATACAAATTCCTAAGACAAATAAACCTATTGATTTTCAGTTATTAAAATAAAAAAGAGGGCTAAGCCCTCTTTTTTTATAAATTCCTTCTTCTTTTGGTTTTAGATTTTTTATGCTCTTTTTTTCCTCTATAATAATAATCATTTTCGTTTGAGTAATCATAACCATATCTTTCATTATGATTATTATACCCGTTATAATATAGTGAATATCCCGGAGCTGCTTCATAATAAAAACCAACAGGAGTATTCATATAAGGATTATGTCTGAAAATTCGGTATCTATTTCCTCTATATTT
>JALSPZ010000053.1 GCA_026985675.1 Flavobacteriales bacterium | reverse complement strand
GCATGTGCCGTAGGGTCGTTTAGTGTTTCTACTTGATTGTGACCTTTGGCGATGATTTGTCCGTTACAAACGATGACCGCTCCAATAGGAACTTCGCCTTTGGCAAGAGCAATTTCGGCTTCTTGCAAAGCTTTTTTCATAAAATATTTATCGTCAAAGGGGTTGAGCATTAATTTTGATTTTTATTTGAAAGGGTAAATTTAAGAAAAATTATTTCCTTTATGATTTTTATATCAATATTCCTTTATGAAAAACCTAAATGTTTGAATAATAAAAAACGCAATTGTTTAATCCAATAGTTCGGTTAATTGAATAAATTGTCGTTTGGGGTCGGCTGCTTTATATAAAATTTGATAAACAGCATCAATAATCGGGGTTTTGGCGGAATTATCATTATCCTTATTGATTTTATAAGCACTTTTTACGGCATAATAACCTTCTGCCACCATACGCATTTCAGCCATAGCGGAACGAACGGTGTATCCTTTTCCTATCATACTGCCAAACATACGGTTTCTACTGAAAATGGAATAAGCAGTTACTAACAAATCGCCCAAATATGCCGAACGGTCAATGTTTCTTTTACGATTATCAACATTTTTTTTGATAAATTTTTTCATTTCTCGAATGGAATTGGAAATCAGTACGGCTTGGAAATTATCTCCGTAACCCAATCCGTGAGCAATTCCGGAAGCAATAGCATAGACATTTTTTAAAACCGCTGCCCATTCAATTCCGTATATATCGCGGGAATAAGTAGTTTTTATATAGTGACTTGATAAATCCGCCGACATATTTTTAGCCAACGATTTTCTTTTGGAAGCAATGGTTAAGTAAGATAATCGTTCCATAGCTACCTCCTCTGCGTGACAAGGTCCGGCTATTACTCCTAATTGTTTTTCCGAAACATTTTTAAATTTTTTTAGGTGTTCGCCCAATATCAATAAACTTTCGGGGACAATTCCTTTGACTGCCGAGAAAACATTTTTTTTGCTCAAATCGATATTTATTTTTTTTAGCTCCGCATCAACAAAAGCAGAAGGAATAGCAATAATAATCGAATCGGCATAATCTACAATTTCATTGATATCGGTGCTTAATTTCAAACGATTGATGTCAAATAAAACCTGTTGAAGGTATTTGGGATTGTGATGATGAATTTGCAAGTATTCTTTGGTGTATTCCGAACGAACATACCAACCGACTTCTTCGAGATTTTCCAACAACATTTTTACTATGGCAGTAGCCCAACTTCCACTTCCTAAAACAGCTATTTTGTGTGTTTTTTTCATCGAAATTTATTTTAAAGTAAATATATAAATATTATGACAGATAAAAAAACCTGTCTAAACATCAGACAGGTTTTATAGAAAGATAAAAATTTTATTGTCTGTTTACTTTTTTTATAGCTTCTGAAAACTCGTCCAAGTCGGCATCATCTACGATTTTTCCAACAGCTGTTTCGTAGATAATATCTACATTTTTCGGAGGAAATCCCAAGGCGATAATGGAATTTTTAAGTATTTTAAGTTCTTCTTTATCAATTTCGCCGTCGGCATAAATAATCTTTGTTAGATAGTATAATTCTTCAATTCGTTGGTCATAGCTATAAGTCGGTTGAATGGAAAATTTATCGAAATTTTTGATAAGGAATTTAAGATTTTCGGCATCTCCAATTCCGTATTTACGGGCTACTTTTTCTATGATTTTCATTTCATTTTCATCCAAAACTCCATCGGCAAAAGATAGCTTGATGAGTGTGGCTACAACTGAAATACGGTTTCTGTATTCTGCGTTTTCAAATGCGTCTAAAATTGTCATTTTTGTAAAATTTTTTATTGTTTAATTTGTTTGTAAAAATCGTAAAAATATCCGATACTTTCAATACCTTTTAAGAAATTAAAAATTCCGTAATGCTCATTGGGAGAATGAATGGCATCGGAATTTAGTCCGAATCCCATAAGGATGGATTTTGTCCCCAGTTCTTTTTCAAATAACGGAACAATCGGGATGCTACCGCCGGAATAAATCGGTAAAGGTTTTTTGCCAAATGCTTTTTCTATTGCCATAGCAGCCGCTTTATATCCGTCAAAGTTTGTCGGGGTAATATATGCGTCGCCTCCGTGCAAGCGAGTAACTTTGACTTTTACGGCTTTCGGAGCAATACTTTTGAAATATTTTTCAAATTTTTCTGCAATATCATCCGGATTTTGATTGGGCACCAATCGCATAGAAATTTTGGCATAAGCTTTTGACGGAATAATGGTTTTGGCTCCTTCACCGGTATATCCGCTCCACATTCCGTTCACATCCAAAGTCGGGCGTATGGATTGTCTTTCCAATACACTGAAATTTTCTTCACCGTAAACCTCATCAATTCCCAATTCACGTTTATATTTTTCCAAATCAAAAGGAATTTTTTTCATTTCTTCTCTTTCGGGTGCGCTTAATTCCATAACATCATCATAAAATCCGGGAATCGTAATACGTTTTTTGTCGTCGTGAAGTTGAGCAATCATTTTTGCCAAAATATTGGCGGGATTTCCAACCGCACCACCATATAAACCCGAATGTAAATCACGATTGGGTCCGGTAACTTCCACTTCAACAAATGTAAGTCCGCGTAATCCGGTAGTAATGGCGGGAGTTTGGTTATCAATCATTCCGGTATCGGAAATTAATATCACATCATTTTTCAGTTTATCGTGATTGCGTTTGACATACCAAGACAAACTGGGTGAGCCGACTTCTTCTTCTCCTTCAATCATAAATTTTACATTTACCCCTAACTTATTGTTTTTCAATAGATATTCAACGGCTTTCAGATGCATAAACATTTGACCTTTGTCATCCGACGCTCCCCTGGCATAAATAGCCCCTTGAGGATGTTCTTCTGTTGTTTTGATTACGGGTTCAAAAGGGTCGGATTCCCACAAACCCAAGGGATCGGGGGGTTGCACATCGTAATGTCCGTAAACCAAAACCGTTGGCAAATTGGGGTTAATGATTTTTTCTCCGTAAACTATCGGATATCCGGGCGTTTCTTCAATGGATACATTATCCAATCCGATAGTTTCCATATTATTTTTGATAAATTCTGCGGCATTTAATACATCTTGCGCATACACAGGGTCGGCACTTACCGACGGAATTTTAAGCAATTGAAAAAGTTCTTGTAAAAATCGTTCTTTATTTTGGTCTATATACCGGTTAATATCATCCATAATAAAATTTTTATTTTGGGATAAAGATACAAAAAAACCGCAAATTTGATTTTTGCGGTTTTTTATAGAAAACAATTATTTTTTTATCAATTTGTAAGCGGAAGTTTGTCCGTTTACTTTTGCTTTGACAAAATATACACCTTTTTTTAAATCGGAAAGATTTATCAAGCTTTGTAATGCGGAAGGATTTTGTGAGATTACTTTTTTTCCGGTTAAATCATAGATTTCTATATTTTGAATGGGTTCTTGTGCCGAAATCATAATTTCATCTTGTGCCGGATTGGGCGTAATACTAAACCCTTGAATTTGATGATCTTGCAAAGACGACGCCTGAGGATCATAAGCACAAATTTTGAAATCTCCGGTTACTCCTTGATAAACAAATAATACCCGCACATAAAGTGTTTCTCCCGGGGTTAGATTGGCCAATTCCACTTTTGAAAAAGCACCTAATCCCGGACCATCATCATTGCAGCCTAATGGTGTTAAATTGCTACAAGTTCCACTATAAACCGCTATACCGGTATCCGTAAGATTACTTCCCGATACACTACCGGTTTCTACCGTTAGAAAACCCGATGCAGGCACGGTCAGTTGATACCATAGATCGCCTCCGCCAGCTGTTACACAAGCATTACCCCCTTCTTGTGAATCGGTTGCATTGGTATTATTATCCGTGTAAGGATTTTGACAAGTATCGGGGCTTACCGTTAAACTAACGGCTCCTGAACAAGTATTGTTGGCGGGTGTTTGGGCTTGTAAATTTAAATTAAATACAATAGCTATTAGAAATAAAATAATTTTTTTCATAAGAATTGTTTTTGTATATGTATTTTCAAAGATATGATTTTTTTGTTAAAAAAATAATTAAAAAATTGATTAATTAAAAAGCGGTTGAAAAAAATCATTCCTAAGCTTTAAAAAATATCGCTCCTCCAGCTGGACTTGCACCCGCGACACTCCCGATGCCATCGGGATGCTCTAAATCTTCGATAATTAAGAAAAAAAAGCGATTGAAAATTCTTTCAACCGCTTTATAAAATTTAGCTCCTCCAGAGCTGGACTTGCACCCGCGACACTCCCGATTGCATCGGGATGCTCTAAATCTTCGGGAATTAAGATAAAAAAAGCGATTGAAAATTTTTCAACCGCATT
>JALSPZ010000052.1 GCA_026985675.1 Flavobacteriales bacterium | reverse complement strand
GTTATTACACGGAGATTTGTGGAATGGAAATTATTTTTATGATACTACAGGAAAAGCCGTAGTTTTTGATCCGGCGATTTATTACGGCAATCGGGAAGTGGATTTGGCGATGATGAGTTTGTTCGGCGGCTTTGAACCTGAAATTTACCGCCAATACGATGAAATTTTTCCATTGGAAACCGGTTGGAAAGAACGATTGAAAATTTATCAATTATATCCGTTATTGGTGCATTTGAATTTATTCGGAACGTCCTACCTTCCGGCGATTAAACAAGTTTTGGATGATTTTGTTTAATTTACTGATTTGCAGTAAATTATATAATTAAAAATTGTTAAAAAAATCCAAAAAACAATTAATTTCTGCGAAAATCTCATTTAAAACCTTATTTTTGTTCGGCTTCAAAAAAAAATATATGAAGAAAGAACAATTTTTGATAAGAGATGAGATTTCGCCTTTAAAAAGTGTGATTTTGGGAAGAGCTGATTCTCCCGGACCTATACCAACTCCCGAACAATGTTATGACCCGAAATCTTTGGAGAATGTATTAAAAGGAACCTATCCCAAAGAAGAGGATATGATAAAGGAAATAGAAGCTTTTAAAAATATATTGGAAAAATATGGTGTCAAGGTATATCGTCCCGAACCTATTGATAATGTCAATCAAATTTTTACACGTGATATCGGTTTTGTAATTGAAGATAAATTTATCAAATCCAATATTTTACCTGACCGTGAAAATGAATTTCAAGCCATTGAAAAAATTTTAAACAAATTTGATCAAACCAAAATATATTATCCCTCCGAAGAAGTCCATATCGAAGGCGGAGATGTAATGCCTTGGAACGATTATATTTTCGTTGGAACCTATCGTTTTCCGGATTATCCCGATTATATTACCGCCAGGACAAATGCCGCTGCCGTTGATTTTTTGCAGCAAGCATTTCCCAATAAAAAAGTTTTGGCTTTTGATTTGAAAAAATCCAATACCGATCCCCGTCAAAATGCTTTGCACTTGGATTGTGTTTTTCAACCTTTGGGTAAAGGAAAAGCAATTATTCATAAAGAAGGTTTTTTAGTCCCCGAGCAATATGAACAATTGGTAAAAATTTTTGGAGCGGAAAATTTGTTTCATATTACGGCTGATGAAATGTATGATATGTATTCAAATGTTTTTTCCATAAATCCGCAAGTTGTAGTATCCGAACAACAGAATAAACGTTTAAATGATTGGTTGCGCACACAAGGTTTTACGGTAGAAGAAGTCCCTTATGCCGAAATTTCCAAACAAGAAGGACTTTTGCGTTGTTCTACTTTGCCGTTGCAACGTCAATATGATTGATATCTTGTAAAAATTTTGAAATTTTATTTAAAAGTTCCTTACCACCGATTTGCCACAAATCATTATGTCCGGCATTTTTTACCGGAATAAATTTTTTGTTTAAGGAAGAAACTTTTTCAAAATTTTTTAAGTTATAATCGAGTTTGATTTTTTTGTCTTTGGTGCCGTGCACAAACAAGACGGGTTGTGATACGTTTTTACAATAATCTACCGGATTGATTTCCGACAAATCAAAACCGGCTATTTCGGCACTTCTTTCCAGAATGTTTTCATTGATAAAATCAGGATTAATTCCTAAATAATATTCTCCGTAATCTTTTGAAATTTGTTTAAAATCGGCATAAGTGCTTTCGATAATTCCGAATTGTAAACGTTTGTCAGTAGCCAAGCTTTGTATAGCGATAGCCCCACCAAGCGAGTGTCCCCAGATACCGAAGTTTTTAAATTTTTTTTCGTTTGAAAGATAATCGATAAGTTTGGAAATATCATCTTTTTCTTTAAAACCGTAAGTGCAATATTCACCTTCGCTTGTTCCGTGTGCTCTCAAATCAATTGCTACACTGTTAAAACCGTTTTTTGCAATAAAATTCAAAACCGGCAAAAAACTTTCTTTGGAAGAACGAATGCCGTGTAACAGAATGATATTTCCTTTGCAAGGAAAATTCGTATAATGTATTATCCCGGAAATTTTCAAATGGTCATTGGTATCAAAAGAGAATATTTCATCTTTATAATATTTTTCGGGCGGTTGCTGAACAATGTTTTTATCTGCAATAAAATTTTTTGCGGAAATGATAAGGGGATTTTTTATTTCCACTACAAAATAAGGTGCATAAAAGTATAAAGCGGTTAAACTCATAATAAGTAAACCGCTTGTAAAAAATATTTTTTTTCTTTGTTTTTTCATTAAAATCCCGGATAAAAATTCAAACCGAAATATCCTTTGTTCCCTGTTTTCAAACTCAAAGGGAAAGCATAATAGGGTTGAATGATAATTTGTCCGAATAGATTAATCCTAGCTGAAACACCGGTACTGAAAATAGGATACCGCACATTTCTATCCGAAGGATTTCTTTTTAATGCTAATTTATTATCTTTATACCATATCAAACCGGCATCCACAAAAAAGTTTAAATCGGTAAAGAAAACTCCGGATTTTACCAATGCCAATCGTTCGGGTCCTGTAAAAGGCAAGCGGATTTCAAAATTTGAAAGCAACATTTTGCTCCCCATCAGATCATTGTACCATAAACTACTCGGATCTTGTATAAGACTTTCATAAAGAGCTGTATAAGAATATCCGCGAATAAAGAAATCATAACCTAAATATAACGGAGGTAAGATGCCGCCGTCTTGATAAGTTTTTTCCGCATCGGGACCAAAACGGTTGATATGTTGTAATTTGAATGCAAAAGCGACGGGTTTCAAAAATATATATTTACGGTAATCCAGAGAAAATGTGCTTAAAGTATTTTTTCCGAAATATTGACTGATGCCCATACGATAACGTTGTCCTTTCATAGGAGCGGTAAGACCGAAAACCGCATTATCTCCTACAATTGCCGTATTGGCTTCGTGGAAATTGAAACCATCGGGTTTGTCTTCATTTTTTCGTTCATAGCCATAATAACCGTAAGCTATGCCGGTATATGGGTCAAAATAATCGTAGTAATAATTGTAACTGGTTATTTTATAGGAATAATGAGCCAAAGAACCACCCAATTCGGCACGCAAGTTTTTTGAAAAGGGATAACTTCCGTAAAGACCGATTTTTTCTTCAAACATCCGAATGGTGTAGATTTTATAATTATCAACTTCTGTCGGATTGCCCCCAACATTAATCGTATCACGAAAAACGCCTTGATAATAAGTAGTATAAGGAATATGAGAAAGTGAAGCTCCCCAACCGATTCTGTGTTTTTGATTGAAATATGCGGCATATCCGGCAAAATCATAAACTTCTCCGTTCAAAGAAGCAGCGGTATAGAGTTGGTGTTGCCCGAGCATATCGCTAAAAATGGCACTAACTCCACCCATCATACCGGTTCCATACATTGAAGACATTCCTATTCCTACCCCGATATTGCTGATATAATCCAATTTGAATTTGGGTTTGTATGGTTTTTCTACGATAGAGAATTTTAAATCTTGATATTTATTACGCAATAACCTTTCTACCAAACTACTGTTTAAGTTGATTTTCGGCGGAAGCAATGAAGGTGCCAGATTAATACGACGATCGGTTACCTCAGAATTATAGAATTCTTGGATTTGAGCTTTTGCCAATTGATACTGATGCCCGATAAAATAATTATAAACAATTTCGTCTGAATTATGATTGATTGAAAAAGCCGGAGAAAATTTGGTAATTCCGGAAATTCCGGTATAAAATTTGGTTAATCGGAAAATTTTTCCGGTATTTATATCGAATCTGTATAAATCTCTAAACCCATCAAAATCAGACAGGAAATATATTTGCTTGCCGGTTTTGTCAAATTGTGGATTCATATTATTGGCACCGGGGAAAATTCCCGGATAGCTTTTTTTACCGGTTTTAATATCCAAAATACCAATATGATATTTTACCGGATAAATCTTGTTTTTAAGATAATAATAGTCAGTCGAGAAAATTATTTTTGAACCGTCGGAAGACCAAGAAGCTTGAAGCTCTGCATAAGGGTCGTGGGTGATTTGTTCCACTTTTTTTGTTTTGATATCGTAAAGAAACAAATCCGAAATACCGTCATCTTGACCCAAAAGGAGAATTTTGCTACCGTCGGGAGACCAAGCGGGATATGAGAATGCTTGTAAATCTTTGATTTCCCATACTTCGGTAACTTTTTTCTTTTTTACATCAACAACCGCCAATTGATTTTTACCGTTTTTAAAGACTACGTAAGTAAAATATTTACTGTCGGGCGACCAAGAACCGGCGGATTCAAAAGCATCAATAGCATCGATATGATTATTAACGGCTTTGGATGCAATTTTTTTTAGTTTTTTAGTTTGTAGATCGGCGATATATAAATCCATCGAAAGCACA
>JALSPZ010000051.1 GCA_026985675.1 Flavobacteriales bacterium | reverse complement strand
CCAAATTCTTGAACTAATGTATCGTATAAATATTCCATTATTTTTTATCCCTTTTAGGTTTTGTTGCTTTTAATTTTTTATTCGCTTGCTCAATACTTGCAATAAACTGTTTTTCTACTTCCGAAAGTTCGTCAATGCTTTTTGCTTTGTATTGTTGGTATTCCGCCTCGGCTTTCTTTTTGGCAAGTTCGGCGGATATTTTGCCGGCATTAATCAATACATCTTGACGGCTCATTTTTATAAATCCGTCTAAAATTTCTATCCAATCTTTCATATACATTGCCTTGTGTTGCATTGCATTTACTTCGGCAATATCGAGATAAGCCGACACCAAACGATTTAATACTTGTAATTCTTCTTCGGTCAAGTAATTCTTGGCTACCGATGCCTCTTTTTTTGTCGGTTTGCTCCCTTTAAAATGCGTCATTCCCATAAATGGCAGCTGTGCATTAGCTCTTTGATAAATAATTTCTGCGGCTGTATGTCCGTGTGCCGCCCAATGTAATTTATTTTGAACCGTTTGAAAAAATTTTTGGGTTATTTCGGCTCGCGGATCATAATCGATGCTTGTAGCGTATATTTCCAATACTTTGCGATAAAATACTTTTTCGGATGAGCGAATATCACGAATGCGTTCCAGTAATTCTTCAAAATACCCGCCACCTTGTTTCAGTAGTTCATCGTTCATTGTAAAACCTTTGATAAGATATTCGCGCAAACGTTCGGTTGCCCAAATACGAAACTGCGTGCCTCTTAATGATTTTACTCTGTATCCTACCGAAATTACTACATCCAGATTATAATGTTTTACCGTATATGATTTGCCGTCTGTGGCAGTAGTTCGGAATTTCCGAACAACTGATTGCTCGTTTAATTCTCCTTCTTCAAAAATATGTTTTATATGCTCACTGATATTTGATTTTGACGATTGAAAAAGCGCTACCATATCGGCTTGTGTAAGCCAAACCGTGTTGTCTTCCAAACGGACTTGTATTTTTATCTTTCCGTCTTCGGATGTATAAAGCAATATTTCACTATTTGATTTTTCCGGTAACATATTTTACTTTTTGATTTTGTAAAAATCGTTGGTTACTTGCTTTTCTTCTTCTGTGCATTCAAAATCTTTATCATTCATTGACGAAAGATTTACATATAATTGATTTTTATCTAAAATCTCTATCAAATGTTGTTTTTGTTCGTCAATGCTTAATTGTTTAAATTCCTCAATATGTTCTTCTTGTTTTTTTAAGTCCACATTGTAGTTGATAAATGAACGCTCTTTCATTTGCTCCCAAATGGCAAGCAATTCATCTGTTGTTTCGGCTTCTTGGATTTTTTCGATAAAGGCTTCATTGTATTTTTTGAGTTCAAAATAAATATATTTTTTACCAGTGAATCGATTATTAATAATTTGAAGTGTATTATCAAGTTGTTCTATCATTATATATTGTCTTTCTAGATAGTCAGCAACATATCCTGTTGTTCCACTTCCAGCAAAAAAATCTAAGACAATATCGTTTTTATTTGTGTGTGCTTTGATAATACGTTCAATAAGTTTATATGGCTTTTCTGTTAAATAGCCGGAACGTTTTTTGCCATCAACTCTTATACGTGCAGCAACAGCAAATTTCCACCAATCTTTATTTTGAATTTTTTCATATTCATCAAAAAGGGATGCCATTTCCTCAATAAATTCATCTTTTGTTCTTCCCAACTCCCACCAATCTTCTGGTATTTTACCTTTTGAAGTATATTTGCCACTTATATCAGCATTCATTTCATTATTAAATCCACCAACATGAACTTCTGACGCCATTCTTACATTGTTACCATTAAAAACCCAGTTCTCATTAGAATTGCTGTACCATAACAAATTATCGTGTTTTCTATTATATTGTTTCATTTTTGGTGAACCCGGGCCATGATAAACCCAAATGATTTCATTTCTAAAACAATTTTCTCCAAATATAGAATCCATTAATACTTTTGCATAATGTATTTCATTCCAGTCTAATTGAACAATAATACTTCCATCTTTTGTCAAAAGAGTTTTAGCTATTTGCAATCTGTTTTTCATGAATGTTAACCAAGATGATCGGTTAAATTTATCATTATATCCAAAACTATCTCCACCAGTATTATAAGGCGGATCGATATAAATAAGCTTCACCTTTCCTGCAAATTCCTTTTTAAGTGAATGCAAAGCCAAAAGGTTATTACCTTTTATTATCAAATTATCGGTTATGGTATCTTCCGGCAATCCTCTTTTTTTGTTTAGTTCGGCATCTCTTGTAAAACCTGTAAATGGGTGTTTGCCTTCTTTGTCGTAAACCTTGGCGTTGGTTAATACTTTCGGTTCAAAAAGCTGTGTAATTTCGTCTTGTGCCAATATTTCATTAAAAAATATCTCTTCTCGTTTCTGTTCCTCTTTGGTTTGTCCGCCTTCCAAAACACAATCTTTATATGGCCAGACAAGAGCCACTTCGTTTAGTTGTTTTAGATATTTCCCATCAATAGTTAATCCAATTTTGTTTTTGTATTGTGTGTAACTATCATTGAGATAGTTTTTCATTTCCATAAAAGTGATAAATTCCTCTTGTTTAAAAATAAGTGTTCCTTCCACTTTTACGAAAAACTTTTCTTTAAGTGTGTTGTTTTCCAAAAGCAATTTAATAAGTATGGGATCGTAGTTTCTTGCTTTACCTATTACAACCCACTTTTTCAATTCTCCTTTGTCAGTAACGAAATTGTTCTCTTTTTTGAGTTGATTTTTTAATATTTCGTATAGTTTCATTTATTCAAATCCTTTATAAAAATTTAATATTGCAAGATACTTATTTTCTATTGAGCATTGGAGAAAAATAACTTCTTTGATTTTTTTGTGTCAGTTTTAGCGTGTAGGTTAAAAATCTAATGTGCTATTTGTGCGTTAGCTCTTTCTCTTTTATTATATGCTAATAAAATTTTTTTCATCCTCTGTTTTTATCTTTCTTCGCCTTGCACCTAACAGCTACGTATATGGTGCGGTGCGAACCGACCAGCCATAACTTTCAAATTATGCAACAAATTTAACAAAAGTTCCTGAACCACCAAATCTTGCCTTAACTTCGTACTACACTATACATATTGTTGGTGCAGTTAATACATTTACAATTAAGTTGTTAAATAATTTTAGTGTTATGTATATGGATATTTTCAGATATATATAAAATGGCATAAGTAAAATTATTGTGATATAGATTTCGATTATGAAAATAAGAGTTTTTTCTAATTGTTTATTATGTAATTAATTAGAAAATCTTTTTCAACAATTTGAGATGAATTAAAATCAAAAAGCTTTTTTCTTAAAATCAAATTATATTTATTTTGTGAAATTTTTTTTAAGCGTATAATTTTGTTCACACTATCAAGTTTATAATTTTCAAGTAAATTTATTTCATTTTTGAAACTCATTGAGTATTTGTGAGATTCAAAATCTACCAATATTATATGTCCATTACTATCTATATATTGTGAAGGTAGAGCCATATCATAGTAAGTTTTTTCTTTATTAGAAATTATCCTTAAATCATAATTTGGTTTTGAATAATTTGTTAACTCATATAAAATATTAGTATTTGTTATACCATCGTTATTAATATCAATAGCCCCATCAACTGTTGAAAATGATTGTATATGATATAGTAGCTGTTTATTCTTTGTTTCATTATAATTGCTATTTTTTTTACAAGATTGATTAATAATTACACCAAACGCAATAAATGTTAAAAGAAAAAGTGTTTTTTTCATAATTGTATAATTTAAATTCCGCCTTCTTCCGATAAATTTAAGGTCAGCTTTTCGACTTATTCCTGACCGTCGGTAGCGGTCGGTTGGAATTTTACTCGGGTTGCCGTATTCCTTTTTTTATTTCTTTGGCTCTTTTTACCTAGGATTTTTTTAGCCAAAATATCGAATCAGTCGATGACTTTTGAATACCTGAACCGTTGTTAGCTTCTTTCCTATTGTTACCAACTTGTTTATATAAACACCTTTTTTCCCAATAAAATACCAATTTCGGAATGTTATCAGGAACTTTTAGTGGCTTATACATCACGAAAATAATTAAAAATTTTATATAACAAAACTTTTTAAGTAAAATTTTTAATTTAAAATTAAAAAATATTTTGTGTGTTAGCAATACTTCAAATAATATATTAAAATTTTGAAGCAGTATAGTTTCGTGTAACTTAATTTATTATGTGGTGATCTAAAGGATTAGTTGCAAAAAAATAGGGTATTTCATTATAATGACTTATATAATTTTTCAGAATTAAAAAATTGGCTTTTTTTCCTCGAGCAATACTACCGTAGGTATCCTGTATTTCCATAGCAAATGCTGCATTTATGGTAGCAGCATTAATTGCTTGTTCGGGTGTTAGTTTTAGTTTAATACTTCCTAAAGAAACTATAAAGTTCATATTGAATGTAGGCGTGGAACCCGGATTAAAATCGGTTGCCAATACAATAGGGATATTATAATCAATCATCTTTTTTGCCGGTGCATACGGAATATTAATAAAAAAACTACAACCGGGTAATAGTGTGGCAATCGTGTTGGTATTACTCAAAATTTTATAATCTATGTTCTTCATAATTTCCAAATGATCAACCGATATGGCTTGATGCCGGATAGCTTTTTCTATACACCCTATACTTGTAAATTGATTGGCATGTATTTTGGGTTTTAATCCGTATTTAAGTCCAGCTTCCAAAATTTTTGAGGTTTCATCGGCGGAAAAATAATTTTTTTCACAAAAAACATCAATATAATCAGCTAATTTTTCTTGTGCAATAACTGGAAGTAATTGGTTGATTAACAAATCAATATAATCATTTTTATTATACTTCTCCGGAATGGCATGTGCGCCTAGAAAAGTAGCTTTAATCGGAATTTTAAAATTTTCTTTGAGTTTTTTGATAACACGCAGCATCTTTAATTCTCCTTCCGGACTTAAACCGTATCCTGATTTTATTTCTATTGCTCCTGTTCCGTATTTTATAGCTTCATTAAGCAAAACAACTGATTTTCGGTATAAAAGAGTTTCATCGATTTCATTTAATTTTTTAGCTGAATTTAATATACCACCACCTTTGGCTGCTATTTCTTCATAACTCAATCCGTTTATTTTATCTACAAATTCGTCGGCACGTGAAGCGGCAAAAACCAAATGTGTATGTGAGTCTATCCAAGCGGGCATAATAATTTTACCATTTACATCAAGGGTTTTGTCTTGGTTTGGATTTGTAAAATTTTGCATAGAACCGAAGTCGGAAATTATACCTTGTTTGTCTATGGATAAATATGCGTTTTCAATGAGGGGCAATTTGTTAAAATCATTTCCTATAAGCGGTTTTTTAGGATTTCTAACTTGTAATAATTGACCGATATTAATATAATGTGTCATCATTTAATTTGTAAAAATATAATACAAAATATTAGCTCCCATTTTTAATGCTTTTTCACGAATTTCGAGAGGATCATTATGGATTTCTTCTGATTCCCAACCATCTCCTAAGTCTGATTCATAAGTATAAAGTAAGATTAGTCGTCCATTTTCATCAAAAATACCAAAAGCTTGCGGTCGTTTACCATCGTGTTCATGTATTTTGGGCAAGCCGTCAGGAAATTTATAATAGGATGAGAAAATAGGGTGCGAGGGAGGTAGTTCTTTTAATTCCTTTTCGGGAAAGAGCTTTTTGATTTCTTTTCGTATATATTTATCCATTCCGTAATTGTCATCAATATGCAAGAATCCTCCGTTTAATAAATATTTTCTTAAATTTTGAACATCAGCATCCGTAAAAAAAACGTTTCCATGACCGGTCATGTGTATAAAAGGATAATTAAAAATTTGCGGTGAATCCGGAGAAACATCGGGTATTTCTTGGGATAAGTGTGTATGAATATTTTGGTTGCTAAAATTGACAAGATTAGGTAAAGAAGTTGCACGATTGGCATACCAATCACCACCGCCATGATATTTTAATAAGGCAATTTGTTGAGAGAAAACATCCTGTGGAATACTAAAAAATAGAATTCCACAGAATATGAAAAATAATTTTTTACTCACGCTTTATTCCTCTGTTTCTTTTTTGGAACTACCGCCGGCAACCATTTTATAAACAACCAATCCTAGAATAATAATAACCAGGAAAAAGAAAGCACCCATAAGGTTTCCTACATTCCACATGGTGGTATTGTCAGTTAAATAATACATAATTTTAAGTTTTTTGGTTAATTAATTATTTATACAAATATAATGAAATTATCTAATATAAAGTAGGGTATTTTTTAGGATCAACTTCATTCATTATTTCATAAACTTTTTCAAAAATATCTTCGGTTGAAGGTTTTGAAAAATAATCTCCGTCATGTCCGTAAGCGGGTCTGTGTTCCTTGGCTGTCAAAGTTTCTGGGCGGCTGTCTAAATACTCCCAAGCTCCTTGTTCATTTATAATTTTATCCAAAATATAAGCCGATGCTCCTCCGGGGACATCTTCATCTATCACCAGCACACGATTGGTTTTCTTAATACTTTTTAGAATATCATGATTTATATCAAAAGGTAATAAGGTTTGCACATCTATAACTTCTGCATCTATCCCGACTTCCAGAAGTTCTTTGGCTGCTTTTTCAACCAAACGCAAAGTAGAACCGTATGAAATTAACGTAATGTCATTTCCTTCCTTTAATATTTCAATCTTTCCAACCGGCACTTTAAATTCTCCTAAATTTTCAGGCATTTTTTCTTTTAATCGATACCCGTTTAAAGGTTCTACTATTAAAGCGGGTTCGTCACTTTCCATAATGGTATTGTAAAAACCGGCTGCTTGGGTTAAATTTCTAGGAACTAAAATATTAATTCCTCTAAGCAAATGCAGTAGCGCTCCCATAGGCGATCCGGAATGCCAAATGCCTTCTAAACGATGTCCTCGAGTTCTGATGATAGCCGGTGCTTTTTGTTGTCCGAAACTTCTGTAATGTAAGGTTGCCAAATCGTCGCTAAGGGTTTGTAAACCATATAATACATAGTCCAAATATTGAATTTCGGCAATCGGACGTAAACCACGCATAGCCAAACCAATTCCTTGTCCTACTATTGTGGCTTCACGTATACCCGTATCGGAAACTCTGGTCTCACCAAATTTAGCTTGCATTCCTTCCAAACCTTGGTTAACATCTCCGATTTTACCTGAGTCTTCTCCAAAAGCAATAAGCTCGGGATATTTTTCAAAAAGTTTTTCAAAATTATCCCTTAAAACAATTCTTCCGTCAACCCAAGGTGCATCATCCGAAAATACAGGCTTTTCTTCCGGAATATTTATAGCTCTTTTATCTGTGTTTCCAAATAGGAAATCATCGTATTTTGGTAATACTTTTTTATAATAGTTTTTAAGCCATTCGGTTAATTGATTTTTTTCTTCAAAATTTTCATTTCTTAAATATCGTAATGTTTTACGGGCAATTTCCATAATATCGGCACGTTTAGGCTCTTTGTTTGCCACCAGTTGATTACGTAATTTAAGTATAAAATTTTTGTTTAGGCTTTTTTTGATAATTGGATCCAACAAGGAAATAAGTTCGGATTTTTCTTGTTTCATTGGAGCTGTATATTCCGTCCAAGCTTCTTTTCTGGCTTGTTTTACTTCCTGTTTGGTTTCTTTTTCTATATGGTTCAGGGTTTCTTCATCTGCCAGTTTATTTTCCAATATCCATTCTCTAAATTTTTTTATCCCGTCAAATTTCTTTTCCCATTCCAATCGTTCTTTGGATTTATAACGTTCGTGAGATCCGGAAGTAGAATGTCCGGTAGGCTGCGTGCATTCTGTTACATGGATTAAAACCGGCACATGTTCTTCACGAGCAATTTTTTCGGCTTTTTCATATGTTTCAATAAGAGCCGGATAATCCCAAGCTTTCACTTGAAAAATTTCAAAACCCGGTTTTCCTTCTTCCCGTTGAAAACCTTTCATAATTTCGGAGATGCTTTCTTTGGTAGTTTGATATTTTGAATGAACCGATATCCCGTAATCATCATCCCAAATACTCATTACCAAAGGAACTTGCATAACACCGGCAGCATTCATCGTTTCCCAAAAATGCCCTTCGGAAGTACTGGCATTACCAATGGTTCCCCAAGCAATTTCGTTTCCATTGATAGAAAATTTTTCGGCATCGGCAGGTTTTTTCTTTAAGTTTCTATATACTTTGGAAGCTTGTGCCAGCCCCAGTAAACGCGGCATTTGTCCGGCAGTACAAGAAATATCGGAAGCACTGTTTTTTCTTTCGGTAAGATTTAACCAATTTCCGTTTTCATCTAACAGACGGGTAGAGAAGTGGTTATTCATCTGACGACCGGCGGAAGAAGGTTCTTTTTCTAAATCGGGATGTCCGTACAGCGCAGCAAAAAATTGTTTAGGTGTCAATTGTTCAATAGCCATCATAAAAGTTTGATCCCGATAATAACCTGAACGAAAATCTCCGTTTTTAAAAACATGAGCCCAAGCAATTTGCGGCAATTCTTTTCCGTCTCCAAAAATCCCAAAACTTCCTTTCCCGGACAAAACTTCTTTTCTGCCGTCCAAGCTCATAAAGCGACTTAAATTAGCCAGACGGTAATCTGCAAGTATTTTCTTTTTGAAAGATTCAAAGTCCAATTCTTGATTTATATTATTAGTATTTGAATTCATATTTGATATATTTTATTGTTTACAAATTTAAGAAAAAATACCCAAGTTTGGACCAAACCGGTATTTGCTTAGCAGTTTTTTATTATTTTGTTTTTCATGATGCCATATAAGCTTTATATATCTTTTAAGTTTAATATAATAGAATTTAAAAAAAATTTGTTTAAAAAAATAATATTATGTAAATTTGTTGCTGTTAACTTAAAATAAAAAAAAATGAAAAAAATTACTTTACTTAGTCTAATTTTATTAGCTATTAATTTTTTAAGCTGTAAAAAGGATTCAAAAAATCAGGATAATCAGCAAGATGTTGCAAAGCCGGTTCCGGTTAGTGTAAATATAGTTGATTATTCTAATAGACCAAACTTCACTTTAAAAAATATAGTGGAAACTGTACAACAAGTTATAAATAAAAATACTTCATTGAAAAATTCTTTACAAACGAGCTCTACTTTAAATTATGAATATGATACGGGAAGAGTTATTACAAAAAGTACGGAAACTTTGGGAAGTGATGTTTATGTAAAAGAATATTATTATAAAGATAAATCCAAAGGTTTATTGGATTCAATAGTAGAAAAGTATAATAATTCGTTTTCGGGTGTTCAAATTTATACCATAACCAATGATAAGGTGCAACAAATTATTTATTATGATCAAAATAGGCAAATTGCTGATCAAGTTACTTTTACTTATAATGGAGATAAAGTTTCTAATTTTGTTTTGAATTCTAGTGGCACCACTTATAATGGAACCTTAACTTATACCAATGATAATATTACTCATTTGTTATTGGAAGTTCCCGGTATTTTAACTATGAATGTTGACTATACCTATGATAATAAAAATATTCCTTTAACAAATGTAATAACTATAGAAACACCAATGACTAATGTCAATAATGTATTAACAGCTATCAATCAGGTAACATATCAAGGTGTAACACAAACTGCCACAGCAAATTATCAATATGATTATAACAATGATAATTATGTTATTCAATCTACAGAAACAGTAAATGGAAGTCTTTCCAAAACTGAAGAATATATATATGAGGATAAGAATTGATTAATTAAATTTAGATTTAAAGCAAGCCGGTTTAATAGACCGGCTTTTTTTATTAAAAAAATCAAAAACTCTTTTTTTAATCAAAAACAAAATTATACTTTTGAACTAAAATTAAAAATTATGGAAAAATTAATTGAACGTTTTATAAAATATGTAAAAATAGATTCACAATCGGACCCTAATTCCAACACAACTCCATCTACTGAAAAACAATGGAATATAGCCAAAGAGTTGGTTAAAGACCTCAAAGAAATAGGTATGAAGGATGTGGAAATTGATGAAAACGGATATGTTTATGCCACTTTGCCTTCCAATATCGATAAGGAAGTGCCTACTATCGGTTTTATTGCACATTATGATACGGCTCCCGATTATAGCGGAGCAAATGTAAATCCTCAATTTGTTGAAAATTATGACGGTAAAGAAATTATCCTTAATAAGGAAAAAGGTTTGGTGTTATCGCCGGATTATTTTCCCGAATTAAAAAAATATATCGGGCAGACAATTATTCATACCGATGGAAATTCATTGTTAGGTGCGGATGATAAAGCCGGTGTTGCCGAGATAATGGATGCTATGGATTATTTAATAAAACATCCTGAGATTAAGCATGGAAAAATAAGAGTTGGTTTCAATCCTGATGAAGAAATAGGCTTGGGTGCGCATAAATTTGATGTGGAAAAATTTGGTGCCGATTGGGCTTACACAATGGACGGTTCCGAAGTTGGTGAATTGGAATTTGAAAATTTTAATGCCGCAGGTGCCAAAGTAAAAATTAACGGAAAAAGTGTTCACCCGGGCTATGCCAAAGACAAAATGGTAAATTCGATGTTGATTGCTGCCGATTTCATAAAAGCTTTTCCTGAAAATGAAACGCCGCAAACTACCGAAGGATATGAAGGTTTTTACCACTTACATAATATGAAAGGGGATGTGGAATTAACTGAATTGGAGTATATTATTCGAGATCATGATAGAGAAAAATTTGAAAATAGGAAAAAATATTTTGAAAAAGTAGCGGATGATTTTAATAAAAAATATGGCAAAGGAACGGTTGAAGTGGAATTAAAAGACCAATATTATAATATGCGTGAAAAAATTGAACCTGTAAAACATGTGGTAGATATCGTAGAAGAAGCAATGTTGGATTTGGGGATTAAACCCAATATCAAAGCCATCCGCGGAGGAACAGACGGAGCACAATTATCTTTTAAAGGTTTGCCCTGTCCCAATGTTTTTGCAGGTGGATTGAATTTTCACGGTCCTTATGAATATGTTCCTGTGGAATCCATGGAAAAAGCTCGTGATTTAATAGTAAAAGTTGCTGAAAAAACTGCTAAAAAATTCGGAAAATAATTATTTATTATCGGGTGGCATTGCTACCCTTTTTTTATTGTAATTGAAAAATATTGTCAAATCGGTTATCAAAATTCGGGATAATAACCGATTAATTAAAAATTTTTAAAGATTATGAAAAATAATTCATTTATTTATAGACATATAGGACCTAACGAGAAAGAAACCAATGAAATGCTTCAACAAATTGGCGTTTCTTCTATTGACGAGTTAATTTATCAAACTATACCTGATAATATACGTTTAAAAAAAGATTTGAATTTACCACCTGCAATGACGGAAATTGAATATGCCGAACATATTTTGAATTTATCAAAAAAAAATAAAATTTATCGTTCATTTATAGGCTTGGGATATTATGAAACTACAATGCCTGCTGTAATTCAAAGAAATATTTTAGAAAATCCTTCTTGGTACACTTCTTACACACCTTATCAAGCCGAGATTTCACAAGGGCGTTTGGAAGCCCTTTTGAATTTTCAAACAATGCTGACGGAACTAACCGGAATGGAAATAGCCAATGCTTCTCTGTTAGATGAAGCAACGGCAGCAGCAGAAGCAATGTTGATGTTGTATAATTTGAGAAGCAGAAAGCAAAAAAAGAATAATGTTAATTTATTTTTTGTAGAAAGAGATATTTTTCCTCAAACACTTGCCGTCTTGGAAACCCGTGCCGAAGCTTTGGGAATTGAAATCATAAAAGGAGATTATAGAACGGTTAATATTGACGACAAATATTTTGGTGCATTCGTTCAATATCCTTCGGCATCGGGAAAAATAAATGATTATTCCGAGTTTGTCCAAAACCTCAAACAATGTGATGTTAAATTAGCTGTTGGAGCGGATTTGATGGCTTTAACGTTATTGATTCCACCTGGACAATGGGGAGCAGATGTTGTGGTGGGTAGTACTCAACGATTTGGGTTGCCTTTGTCTTACGGAGGACCGCATGCAGGATATTTTGCAACCAAGAAAGAATATATACGACAAGTTCCCGGAAGGATTATCGGCGTAAGCTTGGATGCGCAAGGTAAACCTGCTTTACGTATGGCTTTACAAACTCGTGAACAACATATTAAACGAGAAAAAGCTACTTCCAATATTTGTACGGCACAAGTTTTATTAGCCGTTATGTCAGGAATGTTTGCTGTTTATCACGGTCCAAAGGGTTTAAAAGAAATTGGTCAACATATTCATAATCAAGCTAAAAAAGTATTTTATGCATTAAATAAATTAGGATATAAACCTGTTCATGATATATTTTTTGATACTTTATTATTTGCCGCTGATGTTCAAATAATAAAAGAAAAAGCCGAAAAAGGAAATATCAACTTAAATTATTATTATGGTGATGAATTGATAGGAATTTCTTTGGATGAAAATACAACCGATGATGATGTAAAAAAAATCATTGAAATTTTTTCGAGTGAGACCAATGTATCTGGTTTAAAATCCGATTTTTCCATTATACCGGATGATATGCTTAGAAGGGATAACTTTATGCAACAGGAAGTATTTCATAATTATCATTCGGAAACCGAAATGATGAGATACATCAAAAAATTGGAAAGGAAAGATATTTCGCTTACGCACTCAATGATACCTTTGGGGTCTTGTACAATGAAACTTAATGCGGCTTCGGAATTGTTTCCCATCACAAACCCCAAATGGGCAAATATACACCCTTTTGTTCCTAAAAATCAAGTAAAAGGATACAGGGAAGTCATTAAAAATTTAAGCAATTATTTGGTTGAAATAACAGGTTTGGATGCGGTAAGTTTACAACCTAATTCAGGCGCAGCCGGTGAGTATGCCGGATTGATAGCCATACGTGAATATCATAAAAGCAGGGGAGAAGCACAAAGAAATATTGCATTAATACCTGCTTCTGCACATGGAACAAACCCTGCTTCTGCAGTGATGTCGGGACATAAAGTAGTTGTAGTGAAAACTACCGAAACAGGAAATATAGATGTAAACGATTTACGTGAAAAAGCCGAAAAATATAGTAATTCACTTTCTGTTTTTATGGTTACTTATCCCTCTACACATGGCGTTTTTGAGGCGGCTATCAAAGAAATGACCGAAATTATACACAAGAATGGTGGTCAGGTTTATATGGACGGGGCAAATATGAATGCACAAGTGGGTTTGACAAGTCCGGGAATGATTGGTGCTGATGTTTGTCATTTGAATTTACATAAAACTTTTGCAATTCCTCATGGTGGAGGGGGACCCGGAGTAGGCCCGATTGCCGTTAAAAAACATTTGGCGGAATTTTTGCCTTCACACCCTTTGGTAGAAACCGGAGGAAAAAAAGGTAAAGCTGTGGCAGCTGCTCCTTATGGTTCCGTTTTGGTAAGTCTGATTTCTTACGGGTATATAAGGCTAGCAGGAGCTGACGGATTAAAAAAAGCAACTGAATATGCCATATTGAATGCTAATTATTTAGAACAAAAACTAACTTCTTATTATCCAACGCTTTATAAAGGTGAAGCAGGGAGAGTGGCTCATGAATTTATTGCCGATTGCCGAAGCTTTAAAGCGAAGGGAATAACGGTAATAGATATTGCCAAGCGTTTGATGGACTATGGATATCATGCGCCGACGGTTTCTTTTCCCGTACATGATACTTTGATGATTGAGCCTACGGAAAGTGAGGGAAAAAAAGAATTGGATAGATTTGCATCGGTAATGATAAAAATATGGGAAGAAATAAATGAAATTAAAAGCGAAGAGCAAGACTCGGTTGTTAAAAATGCTCCACATACCCAAGAAGTGGTTACAGCGGATATGTGGTTTCATAAATATTCCAGAAAAAAAGCGGCTTTTCCAATGCAATATCTTTTGGAGAACAAGATTTGGCCTGCTGTAAGCAGAGTTGATGATGCTTATGGAGATAGAAATATTCATTGTACTTGTGATCCTATTGAATCTTATATTAATGAAGAATAATTGAAATAGGGTTGTGAAAAATATTGATTATGCAAAAAACAATTTTGTAAAAAGTAAATTTTTGTTAATGTAAATAATTTATTTATTTTCGCAGCTTATAAATACAAAATTATGTCAAAAATAAAAGCTGAAATCATTGGTATCGGGAGTTATATCCCCAAAAAGATAGTTTCCAATTCTTATTTCTTGGATTGGGAGTTTTATGATGCCAAAGGAAAAATAGAAGGAAAATCCAATGAAGAAATTATTGAAAAATTTAAAGCTATTACAGGTATAGAAGAACGACGTTGGTTGGATGATGATATGGTGGCTTCGGATATGGCGGTAATTGCAGCACAAAGAGCATTGGAGGATTCCGGTATCGATCCGAATGATTTGGATTATATTATAGCAGCAACAAATTTTGGTGATGTGGAAAAGGGAAGTTATTTTTCCGATTTTATGCCGGCTGTTGCTTCCAGAATTAAAGACCGATTAAAAATTTCAAATCCAAAATCAGTAGCCTTTGATGTGATATTTGGTTGTCCGGGGTGGTTGCAAGCTTTGATTATGTCTAATCAATTTATGAAAGCAGGTGATGCCAAATATGCAATGATTATTGGTGTGGAAGCTCTTTCAAGGGTTATTGATCCTTATGATAGAGATGCTATGATTTTTGCTGACGGTGCCGGAGTCGTCATAGTAAAAATTAATACGGATGAAGAGGGAAGCGGGATTCTTTCTTACAAAACGGTTTCTCATGCTCATCCGCAAGCGGGTTTATTATACAATGCCAAATCTCTTAACCCTGAACATAATCAAGAAGCAAGATTCATCAGGATGCTTGGACATAAAATTTATGAATATGCATTAACGGAAGTTCCGGCAGCTATGAAAGCGGCTATGGATGAATCCGGATATGAAATTGATGATCTGAAAAAAATATTTATTCATCAAGCCAATGAAAAAATGGATGAACAAATCGTTAGGCGTTTTTATAGATTATACAAAAAACAAATGCCTGAAAATATCATGCCTATGAATATCAATAAACTGGGAAACAGTTCAGTAGCTACCATTCCTACTTTGATGGATATGGTAAGAAAGGGAGAATTGAAAAATCATAGTTTGCAAAAAGGTGACCTCATTATGTTGGCGTCCGTAGGTGCCGGTATGAATATCAATGCCGTTGTAATGAAATATTAACTAATTACTTTTTGGGTTTTGCAAAACCAAGAGAAAATCCGACAAAACCCATAGGTTTATGATTTATTGTTTGAAAAGCAAAGGCAGCTACTCCAACTTTTAAATCTATAACAAATTTTTGTTTGGGAAGAATATATTGATATCCTGCTGCAATATTAGGAGCCAAACCTACATCAGGATTATCTGTTGTAATGGCTAATAATTCAATTCCCGGTGAAAGATATAAACCATAAGGTGCTTTATCAAAAAAATAGTAATTATAATTGAAACCAAAACCAAAAGCTGTGAAACCCAGTCCAACATCAGCTGTATATAGGAAAGAATGATGATTTACAGGTTTTTCAAAAGATAAACTCACTACACCATAATATACACTAACCAAATCAGCCTTAATGACATTTTGTAAATCAGCTTTCGGGTTTGAAGTTTGGGATTGTATGTGTAAACCCATGAATAAGATTACTAATAAAAATATTTTTCTCATACAAAATAAAGTTTAAAACAAATATATGAAAATTTATTAAAAAATTATATCTTTTTAACAAATTTAGTCAAAATTACAATTTGCTGTCCTTCCACTTTTCCTTCAATATGTTCCGGATTATCAGGAACTAAACGAATGCGTCTGACTGCTGTTCCGCGTTTGGCGGTAAATCCTCCGCCTTTTACATTCAAATCTTTGATTAGCACTACATTGTCTCCATCTTTCAGTATGGCTCCATTGCTATCTTTATGAACCACAGCATCCTCATCATTTCCTTCACCGGTTGCTTTTGCCCATTCCATGGTTTCATCATCCAAATACATCATATCCAATAAATCCAAAGCCCAACCTTCGGTATTTTTAAGACGGTTGAGCATTCTCCAAGCCATTACTTGAACTGCCGGGATTTCACTCCACATGCTGTCATTGAGACATCGCCAATGATTGGGATCCATAGTTTCGGGTTGTTCGATTTGATTTTTACAAGTCTCGCAGATAACTATTTCATTATTATCATAAGTTTTGGGTTCAACACTATAAATACTAATATTTTCAGTATTTCCACACAATTCGCATTGATGATTGCTTCTTTCAAATATTTTTTTACTCATATTCTTTTTTTATTTTATTCAGTATAACTTGTGCTAATTTT
>JALSPZ010000050.1 GCA_026985675.1 Flavobacteriales bacterium | reverse complement strand
ATTCCTCTCGGTTCATCTATAATTTTGCCTTTGACAATGCCTTCAAAAGTTTTTTCTTCATTTCCATTGCTTACTGCCACCACCGTGCGAAATTGTGCATTACGATTTTCTTTCTCCTTCATTTGCTCCAACAATTTATTAACATTGTCTTGATAAGTTGCCTGTTTTCCTGCATATCTGGCACTGTAAACCCCAGGGGCACCATTTAACGCTTCAACTTCCAAGCCGGTATCGTCCGCAATAACATTGGCATCATAAGGAATGGAAATTTGTCTCATTTTTTGCAATGCATTGGCTTTCAAAGTAGTTCCCGTTTCGTACAAATCTCCATCGTGTCCCAGCTCTTTGATACTTTTGGTTTGGATTTTATTTCCCAAAATAGCATTTATTTCATCAATTTTATGAGAATTTCCGGTAGCCATATAAAAAACAGGTTTTTCATCTGAGAAATATTTATCCAAATACTTATAAATAAAATATATTGTAACCAAAGCAATCAAAACCCACAATAAAAATCCGGCTTTATATTTATCCGATAAAATTTCTTCCATATTCTGATCGGGATTATAATACTGACCTGCAATAAAAGCAGTAGCATTAAGCATAAAATGTATTAAGATAGGATAAAACAGACTTTTGGTTTTCCAATAGATATAGCCCAAATAAATACCTACCACCGTAGCATATAAAAACTGCCAAGGGTTCAAATGAAAAATACCGAAAGCAATGGCAGAATACAAAATGGCTTTCCAAGGTTTATGTTTTTTTAGAAGTGATTTTAGAATAACTCCTCTAAATAAAGTTTCCTCCAAAATAGGAGCAGCGATTGCAATCATTATAAATCCCAAAATTTTATTTTGAAAAAGAATTTTCATAGATTCAGTCAAAGAATCATAAATTTCTTTTAAAAAGCCACTCGGTTCGGGCAAAAGCATAGTAAAAAACTCTCCTACTATAAGAAAAGCATAAGCGCCAACTATTATCACCGGTAACAATTGAAAATGTCCGGGGGTGTAATTTAATTTTCCTCTTTTATCAAATATTTTTCTAACCGCCCATATTGTCAATAGCAAAGGAAAAATATAGGCAATCAGCATACCCAAAACCTTAAATTTAGTTGGGAAATTCATTATTATCAATGAAAAAGGAAGACTAAATAATACATATAATAAGAGTATTAATAAAAAATGTAAGAAATTGGGAAAGTTTTTATTGTTCATATTAAAAATATTTTAATCGTTGTGGTAGGGGTGATTATTAATTATTGTCATAGCTCTATACAATTGCTCCGCAAATATAAGACGAATCAATTGATGAGAAAAGGTCATTTTGGATAAAGCTATTTTATCATTAGCCTTATGATACAATTCTTCCGAAAAACCATAAGCACCACCTATGACGAAAACCAAATTTTTTGTTCCGGCATTCATTCTTTTTTGCAAATAACCGGCAAATTCTCGGGATGTAAACTCTTTTCCATTTTCGTCCAGTAAAACAATAAAATCCGAAGTTGTTAATTTTTTGACCACTTCTTGTCCCTCCTTATTTTTGAAAAAAGTCATATCCTTGGTAGCATTTTTTTTCTTAAAATCCGGAATTTCAATCAATTGAAAGGAAATATAATTTTTTATACGAGAAAAATAATCTTCCATTAGTTTTTTAAGACAAGAGTTTTGTGTTTTTCCAATTTGGATTAGACTTATTTTCATGTGTATATTTTATTATGAATGAAACTTATATCCGTTTAAACTAAATAGTATACTTTTAGGCGTAAAAATAAAAAATTATAGTTAAATTTTTACATATAATAAAAGCCTTAATTTTTTAATAAGAAAAAAAGAAAAAAATTTGTGTTTTAAACGTTAAAATAGTTACATATAAAAAATGAATATAAATTTTTTTATCAAAATATTTGTTTATTTGATAAATTATTATCATTATTGCAAATAATTTTAACTCATTTAAAATGAAAATCATAAAAAGACCTCATCCAATTGATCGAGAAATTGTTCTTGATCCTATGCGAACCATTATGAGCAAAACGGACAAAAAAGGAATCATAGAATTTGCCAATGATTATTTTATGGAAATTTCCGGATACAAAGAATGGGAATTGATGGGGCAACCCCATAATGTTATACGTCATCCGGATATGCCTAAGGTTATTTTTAAATTATTATGGAAGAGATTGGAAAACGGACAAAACATCCATGCAATTGTTAAGAATTTAGCTAAAGACGGTAGTTACTATTGGGTAGTTACCGATTTTCAAACTACTTATAATACAGATGGCACCGTAAGAGCTTATTATTCCAGACGAAAAGCTATACCACAACATGTTAAAGCATATTTTAATGATTTATATAAATTATTATTAGATATTGAAAAAACAGGTGGAATGGAAGCTTCTTATGCTTATTTGTATGGATTATTAGAAGATAAGAATATAAGTTATGATAATTTTATTTTAGAAATATTTGGACTTTCTGAAAAAGAATTAACAAATTATATGAAAGCCCAAATAAGTGATAAAGATATGTTAAAGAGTGAACTTTTATCTCCTGAAGAAGCTATTAAGAAAAATAAAAGGAAAGGATTTTTATCAAAATTTTTTTAATTGATAAAACTCAAGACAGTTAATAGAATATTCATCAAATATTTACATAATATTGCAAATATTTCTTAAAATTTATACTTTGTAACAAAAAACACATATAAAATTAATAATTATTTATATATTTGCAAACTGAATTTTTGTTAAATATATTTGAATGAAGAAAACTGTTAGACCAATACCCAAAGATAATGAGATTATCTTGGACCCGTTTAAAACAATTATGAGCAAAACGGATAAGAAAGGGATCATTGAATATGCCAATGAATATTTTATGGAAATTTCCGGATATAAAGAGTGGGAATTGATGGGACAACCTCATAATGTTATACGTCATCCGGATATGCCTAAGGTTATTTTTAAATTGTTATGGAATCGTCTAAATAAATCTTTACCTATTTATGCTTTTGTTAAAAATTTAGCTAAAGACGGAAGTTATTATTGGGTAATAGGTTCTTTTAGCACTATTAAAGATGAGGAAGGAAATATTAAAACTCATTATGCTAAAAGAAAAGCAGTGCCTGAAGAAGTAAAAAAAGAAATAAGTGAGTTTTATAATACATTGTTATCTGTAGAAAAAAATGCCGGTATGGAAGCTTCCGAAGCTTATTTAATCGGATATTTGGAAGATTTGAATATGAATTATGATGATTTTATTCATCATATGATAAGACTTAATCCCAAACAATTGAGTGATTATATGAATTCGGAAATTAACGATAATGAAGATTATACGGGATTAGCTCCTGAAGAAGCTATTAAAAAAAGTATAAAAAAGAAAAGAAGATTCTTTTGGTAAAAATTAAAAATTATGTTTGAAGTAGAAAAAATAATAGAACCGGATATTACCCTTGTATGTAAATTGGATAAAGAGGGAAAAATTAAATTTATTAATAAGTCATATACTGATGTAACAGGCTTTACCGAAAAAGATCTGTTAGGCGAAAGTCATGAGATCATTCAACATCCTAAAATGCCACAAGTCATCTTAAACAGGGCTTGGAAATATATTAATAATGGTCAACATTATTATCTGGCAAGTAAGAATGTAACCAAAAATGGCGAATATTTTTGGACGATTGCCGATATAACATCCAAAATTCATGAAAATAAATCCACTGCTATATATATCAGAAGAAAATATCTTCCTTCAAATGTTAAACAAGAAATTTCCAAACTATATGATATTTTATTCGGAATAGAAAATAGTGGAAATGGCATAGAAATTGCAGAGAAATATTTAAAGGGATGGTTAGAAGATAGAGGCTATGAAAGATTGGAAGATTATCTTATCAATCAATTCAATGGAGAAAAAAAATTGAAAGAATATATGACAACGGAAGTCAGTGATAAAGAATTGTTCTCTACTGATCCCAATGATATGGATATAGATGATATCCTTAAATTCGTTAAAAAGAAAAAAAGAAAATTTTGGTTTTAAAAAATAAAGCATTATGACAATTAACAATACAAATATGGGTAAATCAAAAAATTGTTTGCAGTTAGACCCTGCAAGAAAATTTAAAATCAGGGTAAATCCCGAAGGTAAAATATTATATGTAAATAATTATTTTACGGAATTTACCGGATATAAAGTCCATGAACTTATTCTAAAAGATTTCTCTACACTTTTTGATCCGGATACGCCCAAAATGGCTATGGACAATATCCTTCATATGATTGAAGGGCAAGATAAAGCCTATTTTTTCTATAAAGGAAAAACCAAAGATGGAGATTGCTACTGGGGCTTTGTAAGATCTACACAGCATTATAACGAAGACGGAGATTTTAAAGGTTATCGCTTTGAAGTAAAAATGCTTCCACAAGTGAGTATCAATAAAATTGATAATCTTATGGATATTCTGCGAGAAATCGAAAATAATGCAGGAATAGATGCTGCTAAAAAGTATTTTGAAGGTTATATTGAAGAAAAAGGCTTAGACTATAACAACTATGTACTGGAGGTTGTTGAAATATCCCAAAAGAAAGCCGATGAATATTTCAGTATTGATGTAGATGAAGAGACTAAGAAAAAGAAAAAAGGTTGGTTTTAAATCAAACGTATAATCTTACATTTTTCATCATAAATTAAATTTTTAGAAGGAAAAATTTTTACAATTTCTCTTTCCTTACCTTTTGAAATTTGTTGAAACTCTTTATTATTGATTACCCATATTAAATCCACCCGTGATAAAACTAAATTGATATCATGGGTGGAGAAAATTATTATTTTACCTTCCTCCTTCATTTCTTTTAAAATTCCCAAAACAATCGCTTTATTATCCAAATCCAAATGTGTAGTAGGTTCATCTAATATTATAATGGGGGTATCCTGAATTAATGCTCTGGCTATCATAACGATTTGCAATTCTCCATCACTTATCTGATTGATTTTTTTGTTCAATAACGACTGTAAATTTAATTTTTTTATTATTCTTTCAATAATTTGTTTGTCTTTTACATTCAGCTGATTAAACCTGTTAGTATATGGGATTCTTCCCAAACTCAATACCTCTTTAACACTTAGAGCGGACAAAGGTTTGGTTGTTAAAACAACCGAAATTTTTTTAGATATATTATAATTATCAATCCTTTGAGAATCAATAAAAACCTCACCTGATAAAGAAGGAATAATTCCGGCTATGGTTTTAAGCAATGTAGATTTACCCATACCGTTTTTTCCCACTACGGCAATTATTGTCCCTTCTTCAATTTCTACTTGCATCGGGCTTTTAATCAAAGGGATATTATAACCGAAAAGCAAATCGGAAATTTTTAAATTCATTTTTTATGTCAAATTATTTGAAGTCTATCTTTTGTAAATTTATATTCGGCGGTTCTTTCCACTTGATATTGCAACCGATACTCGGTTTTTGTTCATTATCGGGAATAATTTTTCCTTCCAAAAGGAAGTCCAAAGCTTTTCTTAAATCTTTTCCGGTCAAAGGTTGATTGTTTTTTGGAGTACTTTCGTCTAATCTCCCCCGATAAACCAATTGGTTATCTTTGTCAAAGACATAAAAATCGGGAGTGCAAGCCGCTTTATATGCCTTTGCCACCTCTTGGGTTTCATCATATAAATAAGGAAATGGATAACCTACTCTTTTGGCTTGTTCGGTCATCAGTTCGGGAGCATCTTGCGGATAATTCTCCACATCATTGGAACTAATAGCTACAAAACCAATACCTTTAGGTAAATATTCATTAGCTATCTTAACAATCTCACCATTTACGTGTAATACATACGGACAATGATTACAAATAAACATAACTACCGTTCCGTTTTTACCTTTTATATCATCATAAGAAAGCTTTTTTCCGGAAACCGTATCCAGAAGTCTAAAATTCGGAGCTTTTGTTCCCAAAGCCAACATATTTGAAGGAGTTGCTGCCATAATTTTTTCTTGCTAAAATAATACATTTATCCATTAGATATATCATAATTAATAATTAAAACTTATTTTTGCAGATATATTTTTTTCAACTCAAATGAATATACATTCTGCTAAAAAAAATGCCCGCTTACTTGCGGAGACTTTATATAAATACAATATAAACGATATTATCATTTCTCCAGGTTCCAGAAATGCTCCTTTGATAATTGAATTTACCGGACAAAAATTTTTTAATAATTATAGCATAATAGATGAACGAAGTGCTGGCTTTTTTGCATTAGGTATAGCTCAACAAAAAAAATATCCCGCTGTTTTGGTCTGTACATCGGGTTCTGCATTGTTAAACTATTATCCTGCAATTTCCGAAGCTTTCTACAGTAAAATTCCTTTAATTATTGTAAGTGCAGACAGACCTCAAAAATGGGTTGACCAAGGAGAAGGACAAACCATACGACAACATAATGTATTTAAAAATCATAGTTATTTTAATATTACTTTAAATGAAAATAAAGACCCGAATAACAAATTAAACGTTGAAAAAGCTATCAAAACATCTATTGAAAAACAAGGACCTGTTCATATCAATATTCCCTTTGATGAACCCTTATACGAAACAATTCATAAAGAAAATACACCGGAACAATCCCTGAAACTTACACTAAAACCGCCTGAAATATCTGATAAAAAGTTGGATGAATTATTGGAAATTTGGCAAACTTCTCCAAACAAAATGATATTGGCAGGACAGTTATATCCATCAAATATATTAAAAAAGCAATTAACAAAATTATCCGAAGATAAAAATTTGATTGTTTTGGATGAAAATATATCCAATCTTTACCATCAGAACTTTATAAATAATATCGATCAAAGTATCTTCGGTCTTAACGAAAATCAACTCCGACAACTCAAACCTGATCTACTGATAACTATTGGAAGAAATATCATTTCAAAAAAAGTAAAACATTTTTTACGCAATCATAAGCCCAAACACCATTGGCATATAGAAATTACCGATATTGCTCCCGATACTTTTGAAGCGCTTTCCGAACATATTAATACTACTCCCGAAATGTTTTTTAGTCAATTGCTTTTTAGAATATATGACCAAATGAATTTAAAAGGCAATTATCAACAAAGATGGTTATCGGTCAAAAAAAGAAATAAAAAAAAACATCGTATTTTTTTAGATAAAACCGAATTTTCTGATTTAAAAATTTTTGATTTTTTAGAAAAAAATATCCCTGAAAAATATATGCTTCAATGGGGTAACAGTTCAGCTATAAGATATGCCCAATTGTTTGATTTTCACCCGGAAAACATACATTTTTCTAACCGGGGAACCAGCGGTATCGATGGAAGCACATCTACGGCAATCGGTGCAGCTTTGGCTTCAAAAAAACCTACACTTTTAGTCTCAGGCGATTTATCTTTTCTTTATGACAGCAATGGGCTTTGGAACAAATATATCCCTCCTCATTTCAAAGCAATAATTATCAATAACGGCGGAGGTGATATTTTTAATTTTATACCCGGTCCTTCTTCCACACAAGCTTTAAAAGATTTCTTTGTTACACAACATCATTTGAAAATAAAAAAGCTTGTAGAAATGTTCGGTTTAGAATATTTTTATATAAAAAACTTAAAAACATTAGAAGAAAAATTTCCTCAATTTATCAACAATATGTCAAATTCCACCATTATGGAAATCGATACATCACGGGTTGAAAATCATAAAATATTAAAAAATTATTTTGATTTTTTATTTAATATTTCTGAATAATAGTATTCCAAAAATTTTTGCACATCAGCAGGGTTGTTTAAATTCAGCTTATTGTATTTTATAAATTTTTTTAATTCTTTTGTATGCTTTTTATCATTCAAAAATTTTAAAATATTGGATTTCCCCAATTTAGATTCAACAAAGAACCCATCGGTATTTTTTAAAAAATATTTTTTTTTCAATTTAAACTGATATTTTTTATCCCATGTTTCCAACATATATTCGACTTTCCTGTGCGTCTTATCATGAATTTTTTTATAAGAAACCAAAATATAAGCTTTGGAAGGTTCTGTTGTGAAAATTTCCATGAATTTGGTATCAGGTTTCTCAATAAATTTGGAACTGTTAACATGTATAAAAACTCTGGGAACATTTTTTCTATCCAATACATTAACAATCCTTACACTGTTATCATTCAATTGATAAAAAGGTAGCTGAGTAGAAGTATTTTTGATAGCATATTTTGAAAAAACTATAAAATGATCTTGAAAAGCATCATAATTTATTTTTCTGAAATTTAAATTCTTATCGTCTAAAATTAATCTTCCGGGAACCATTTCATTAAATAAAAACGGTGAACCGATAGTATTAGTTACTTCTATTTTTCCATCTATATACCTAACATTAAATTTATTAGTTGTATAAGTATAAATAGCTTTGTTAGCAAAAAATACATTTTGTGTATTTTCTTCCGAATCTATATTTTCTTGGGAAAAACCTGTAATAAACATACTCATTACAATAATTAAAAAGCTAAGTCTCATAATTTTAAAATTTATTTGAGCTTACAATATAAGAATTTTTATTTCTTATACAAATATTTTAACTTAATTTTAAAATAAGCAAAAATTAAAGTCATAATTGGACTTAGCCAATTAAAAACGGCATAAAAAATATAACTTTCAGTTGGTACTCCCAAAACTTTTGCATTATAAGCCCCTCCGGTATTCCAAGGAACCAATACGGATGTAACAGTTCCGGAATCTTCCAAAGTTCTACTGAGATTTTGCGGAGCCAATCCCGCATCTTCAAATGCTTGTTTATACATTTTTCCGGGGACAACAATCGCTAAATATTGATCCGAAGCCGTTGCATTAAAAGTAATACAGGTTAAATCCGTACTGGCAAAAAGCCCGAAATGTCCTTTAAAAGCATTTAACAAAGCTTGACTAATCCGTTTCAAAGCACCAATGGCTTCCATAATACCGCCAAAAAACATCGCACTTATAATCAACCAAATAGTTCCTAGCATTCCTTTCATTCCTCCCGAACTGAATAAATCGTTGAGCAAAGGATTAGGAGTTTCGATATTAAAATCCCAAACAATAGCTTTCATAATTAATTTGTAAGCATTTACTCCGAAATTTTCCCCGACAGATAATCGGGCTATTAAATCCGATTGAAAAATCAGAGCGCTGACTCCTCCCAACAAAACTCCGGATAACAAAGCTATCAGAGGCGGTGTTTTTTTAATTATCAAATAAATAACAATAGCCGGAACCAATAATAACACGGGAGAAATATAAAAAGTACTTTTGATATCGGTAAGTAATTGATTGGTATCGTGTATCTCACCTTGCGTATGAGTTAATCCCAAAATAATAAAAACCAAAAGCGTTACGGTCAATGTGGGGATAGTCGTATACATCATATAACGAATGTGAGAATATAAATCAACTCCGGCTACTGCGGATGCAAGATTTGTTGTATCCGATAATGGTGACATTTTATCACCAAAATAAGCCCCTGAAATCACGGCACCGGCAACCATTTCCGGAGGAAAACCCAAAGCTTTTCCTATGCCTATCAAAGCAATACCCACAGTAGCAGTTGTGCTCCAAGAACTTCCGATAATTAATGAAACCAATGACGTAATGATAACCGTAGAAACCAAAAAAACTTTGGGATTAATCAATTGTAAGCCGTAATAGACCATCGTGGGAATAATTCCACTCAATAGCCAAGTGCCGGTTAAAGCGCCTACAAACATAAGGATAAGAATAGCTCCGGTTGTAGACTCAATATTTTGAGATACTTTTTGCAACATCTCTTGATATGAAAAACCATATTTGAAACCTAAAGCGGCAGCTACTGCCCCTGCAAGCAAAAGAGCAAACTGATTAGGACCAGAAGTTCCATCCTCCCCAAAAACCGATGATAAATTATTCAAAGTAAGCAATGCCAATAAAAACAGAATGGGAAATATGGATTCAAATAAACCGATTTTTTTTGTAGTCTTGGTCATAAGCTAAAAAAATTTAATTAAGATTTTCCGTGGCAATCTTTTTAAAAACCAAGCCACTAAACACCAACGTTTAGTAATATATGCCACCCTTTTTCTCTTTTGAATAGCTTGAACTATTTGTTTTGCGGCAGTTTCAACATCCGCTTTCCAAAAAGTTTCGCCTTGTGCCAATTTCGTATCGACAAAACCCGGTCTTATATCGGTTACCGCAATATTTGATTTTTTGGATTTTTTGGCTCGCATCCACAAACTCTCCGTAAAATTTGCTTGATAAGCTTTGGAAGCATTATAGGTCGGATTGAGCCCATTTCCTACCAGTGAGGCAACAGAAGAAATATTTACCAAATGTCCCTTGCCCTTTTTATAAAAATAATTGTAAGATTCCGTTAATGCCCGAGTTACCCCAAAAATATTGGTTTTAATCACCGATTCACAAATTTCCCAATCCAAGTCTTTATTAAATTTACCAATTCCTGCATTGACTATAATCAAATCTATTCCAACCATTTGTTTATCGGCTTCTTTGATGAGGTCCGGAGTTTTTAAGGTATTTCTGATATCGTGTCTGAAAACAAAATATCGTTCGGGAGCTTCCGACTTAATTTCATTTAATTTTTCTTCTCTTCTACCGGTGATAAATACTTTATTTCCGGCTTCAACATATAATTTTGCCAAAGTTCGTCCAATACCGGAAGTTGCACCGAATATCAAAATGTTCATATTAATTGAATTTCAAATTTTATATTAATGAAAATTATTTTTTAATTTGCTTTCAAATATAATGAAAGAAAACGAATACTTTTTTCAGTTGATAAGTTTTTTTATCTTTACCATTCAAAATTTAAAACCTTTTATGAAAAGAATTGCTTTTATCCTTATAATTTTTTTACAAACATCTTTGATTTTTTCGCAAGAAAAATTAATAGAAAAAAAACTGAATTCCCAATTAAAAATACCTCATAATCACTTTATTTACAATGATTTGGAAAATAAATTAAATAATAATGCCCATACAGGACTACGACCTTTATATTTTTATGAAATAGACAGCAGCAAATATATCAGTCAATATAAGGATTTGGTTTTCAAAAAAAATACTTGGCTCGGGAGAAAACTTTTTAATGAACATTTTTTTGTCATTGACGACAAAGACTACTTCATAACCATTGACCCTTTGATTGATTTACGAATTGGAAAAGATAACAATTCACAATATAATTACGTATTTCAAAACAGCAGAGGTATAAGGGTGGAAGGAAGTTTGGGAGAAGATTTTTCTTTCAGCTCTACCATTATGGAAAATTGGGCAAGATTTCCAAAATTTCTAGATCGCTATGCTTGGATTCATCGCCCTCCTACTATTCCAGGGTGGGGATTAAACAAAAGCGAAGACAGAAAATTTGTTGATTACCCTTTTGCCGAAGGCTATGCAACTTACAGACCCGGAAAATATTTTCTTTTTGAATTGGGACACGGAAAAAATTTTATCGGAGAAGGTTATCGTTCTTTGTTGCTTTCCGATAATGCACCGGTATATCCTTATTTCAAAATTCAAGCTACATTTTGGAAAGTAAAATATACCACTTTTTGGTCAGCTTATCAAGATATCCGACCCGAAGTTACGGTAAATGGAGTTTTTAAAAAGAAATTTTCCGCTACACATTATATTGATTGGAATATTACTCCCAAATTAAATCTAGGATTCTTTGAAACCGTTATTTGGTATAATGAAAACAGAAGAGGATTTGATGTTAATTTCCTCAACCCTTTGATATTTTTCAAAACGGTGGAATATGAAACCGGTTCTAATGGTTCCAATACCATTTTGGGACTAAACGGCAGTTGGAAAGCTCCTTATCATTTGAAATTATATGGGCAATTGGTTTTGGACGAAATGACTGTTAGCAAATTTTTCGGAGACAACGGATATTGGGCTAATAAATTCGGATATCAAATCGGAATAAAAGCTTATGATGCATTTAATATTCCCAATCTATTCTTGCGATTGGAATATAATACGGTCAGACCTTATACCTATGGGCACGGCAACCAAATTGTAAACTATTCTCATTTTTATCAATCTCTTGCTCATCCTTTCGGTGCCAATTTCAAAGAAACCGTTTTTGAAGTGCAATACCGGTACAAACGTTGGTATCTGAACAATATTCTGAATGTAGCTCAAAAAGGTTTTGATTTTGATGATACTTATCATTACGGCGGTGATATCAATGCTTATATTTATCCTGAAAACAAAGGAGATTATATACAAACCCTGCAAGGAAATTTGGGAAAACTCATACAAAATAATTTGGAAGCGGGTTATTTGCTTAATCCGGCAACAAATCTTAAAATTTTCGGTGGAGCTTTATATCGTAAAACGCAAATTGAACAGGAAATTAATTTAATCAAAAACGAAACCACCCGATATTTTTATTTGGGTATACGTACCGATTTATGGAACAACAACTTTGATGTTTTTTAAACTTTAAAAAAACCGGAATGAAAATAGCATTAGCACAAATAAATGTAATCATAGGAGATTTTGAATACAATCTGAAAAAAATGAAAGCTTTTATCGAGCAGGCAAAAGCGCAAAATGCCGATATGATTATTTTTCCCGAATTGGCAACAACCGGCTATCCTCCAAGGGATTTCTTGGAATTCAAGGATTTTATTTCAAAAGCTGAAAGTCTCATCGAAAACCTAAAATCTCATTCCAAAGAAATTGCTATTGTTTTGGGAACTCCAACGGTCAATCCGGTTATCGAAGGAAAAGATCTATACAATTCCGTTGTTTTTTTATATGAAGGAAAAGAAATCTACCGTCAGCATAAAACCTTATTGCCTACTTATGATATATTTGATGAAGCCAGATATTTTGAAGAAGCTTCTACTTGGGATATTGTAGAATTTAAAGGAAAAAAAATTGCTTTGAGCATTTGTGAAGATCTATGGAATTTAGGCAATGAAAATCCGCTTTATACCATAAATCCTATGGATGAAATGATGAAAAAACATCCTGATTTTATCATAAATGTATCGGCAAGTCCTTTTGATTACAATCATGCCCGAGAACGGATTAAAGTCCTTAAAGAAAATGTCAAAGCGTATCAAATGCCGATTTTTTATGTCAATCACGTGGGCGCTCAAACCGATATTATTTTTGACGGAGGTTCTTTGGTTTTGGACAATAAAGGAAATGTTTTGAAAGAACTCCCCTATTTTGAAGAAAAATTGGAAATTATAGAATTGGAAAAAACTTTTAATCAAAATCCTGAAAATCAACAAGACAAAAACAAAATAAAATTGATTCACGATGCATTGATAATCGGAATCAAAGATTATTTTGACAAAATAGGTTTTAAAACCGCCATATTAGGACTTTCGGGTGGTTTGGATTCGGCGGTTACCACAGTATTAGCAGTAAAAGCATTAGGAAAAGACAATGTAAGAGTTTTATTGATGCCTTCTCAATTTTCATCCGAACATTCGATAAAAGATGCGGTGGATTTAGCTAAAAATTTAGGTATTCGTTATGATATTGTCCCCATAAAATCTATCTTTGATGAATATCTGAAAACATTAAATCCACTTTTTGAAGGAAAAAAATTTGATGTAACCGAAGAAAATATTCAAGCGAGAACCAGAGGTAATTTATTGATGGCAATATCCAACAAATTCGGAAATATTCTATTGAACACCACCAATAAAAGTGAAATGGCGGTAGGTTATGGAACCTTATACGGCGATTTGTCCGGTGGTCTATCCGTCATTGGCGATGTTTATAAAACGGAAGTCTATGAACTGGCGGATTATATCAATAAAGACAAAGAAATTATTCCTATACATACAATCATTAAACCACCTTCCGCAGAACTCCGACCCGATCAAAAAGATACGGACAGTTTGCCGGATTATCCCCTACTCGACCCTATCTTAAAACTATATATTGAAGGTAGAAAAGGACCTGATGAAATCATCCAAAACGGATATGATGAAAAACTGGTGAATAGAATTCTGAAAATGGTAAACCGGAATGAATTTAAAAGACATCAAACAGCTCCGGTTTTAAGAGTAAGCCCCAAAGCTTTCGGAATGGGACGACGAATGCCTATTGTAGCAAAATATCTGGAATGATAATTTTTTTTATAAAAGAATACTATATTAACGTGAGTTCGACATAAGAAAATATTTTTTTTTATAATAGATTATTGAATTTTTGCTTCGATTCTTTTATCGAACTCACGTTATATTAGCTTTTTCTTGGGCTTGGAAGCCAGTGTTTTTTTCAACGAACGTTTTTGTGTTTTACAAATATAGAGAAAATCTTTATGATTGTTTTTATACAGACTTAATAATTATAACTCCCGATAGATTATCGAATTAAATCAGCCCTTAATATAATGTTTTAAGCATTTGGTCTAATAATTCTTGTGAGATATACTCGTTCACAGCATATTTGTGGTAATAATTTTAAAATCTAAATATTATGAAAAAGATTACAATTTTTAATTTAGTTATTTTGACACTTGCTTTCTGGCAAGGAAATGCACAAACCGACCCGCATATGCTTACACAAGTGGTAAAAAAAGATAATACAAACACTGTTTTTCAAGAACAGAACTATGCCTATGATAGTAACGGAAAACAAATTCAAAAAATTCAATATTCCTATGTAGGTGGAAATACCTATGGCTCTAAAACCGTATGGATATATGACAACTCTACCGGTTATATCAACGAAATTGACTTCTACAATTATGACAGCTCAACAAATACTTGGACGATGACTTTCAAAACGGAATATTTACAATATGATTCCAATGGAAATATTCTGGAAGAACAAAGTTCGTATTATGATAATACGGCTTCCGCTTGGGTATTTAGCCAAAAAGCTACATATTATTACAACGCAGGAGTTTTGGATTATTTAGAGCGTTTTTATTACGATATCACTACCTCCACTTGGCAAAATCAATCCAAAGAAATTTATACTTATACTACAGGTTTATTGACCTTAAAGTTAAATCAACAATGGGATTCTGTTAACAATTCCTATTTTGATACGGGTAAATGGTATTATACGTATGATTCAAATAATCTTTTAACCGAAAAACGTTTTGAATATTTTGATACCAACACATCCACATGGGTAAATTCTCAAAAAACAGTCAATATTTATGATCCCGTTACACTATATAAAACAGTCAAGGAGGAGTATTACTGGGATGTTAGTAATAATCTATGGATAGGTAATTCTAAGGAAGTTTATAACTACGATAGTAATGGAAATATGTCAACTATGGAGGCATTCCAATTTGATTCAGTAAATAACACTTGGAATTCATATCCTTCCAACGTAGGAACGGGAACTTATGATAATTCGGTAGATAGAAACAATCTGGGATTACCGGAAGATTATTCAGGTTTTTTCAATATTTTATTCAATCATAAAATTGATTTGTTACATTTAACACAATATAATTCTTCTACTTCTTCACAAGAGCCTTTTCAAGATTGGGAATTCTATTATACTCCTTTAAGTGTATTGGGAGTGAATACCAGTGAACTTACTGAAGTAACTATCTATCCAAATCCCGTTTCCACTACTTTAAATATTGAAGGAAGTGAAAAACTAACAGATTATAAAATATTTATTTATGATATGCAAGGTAAACAGGTTTTGTATAGAACCGGACAAAACCAAATCAATGTTCAAACACTTAAACCCGGAAATTATATTTACAGAATTATTGCCAAAGAAGGAATCAAAAACGGCGTGATGATTAAAAATTGATTTTCTATCCTAATTTTTATTAATCAAAAAAAGCCTGTTGTTGTCAACAGGCTTTTTAGATTTTAAACATTAAATCTAAAATGCATAATATCTCCGTCTTGCACGACATATTCTTTTCCTTCAATACGCATTTTACCGGCTTCTTTTACTTTAGCTTCCGAGCCATATTTTACAAAATCTTCATAGGAAATGACCTCGGCACGTATAAAACCTTTTTCAAAATCAGAATGTATTACTCCTGCAGCTTGTGGTGCGGTTGCCCCAACCGGAATTGTCCAAGCACGAACTTCTTTTACTCCGGCTGTAAAATAGGTTTGTAAATTTAAAAGTTTATAGACAGATTTTATCAATTTATTAATCCCGGGTTCGTCCAAACCCAAATCATCCAAAAACATTTTTCGTTCTTCATAAGTTTCCAATTCCATGATATCCGCTTCGGTTGCCGCTGCTAATATCAATATTTCGGCATTTTCATTTTTTACGGCTTCTTTTACAGCATCAGTATATTTGTTGCCTGTCAATACAGATAATTCGTCCACATTACAAACATACAAAACGGGTTTGTCGGTTAGCAATTGATAAGTTTTTACAAATTTTTCTCTTTCGTCGTCCGTAAAATCAATTGCTCTAACAGATATTCCTTTTTCAAGATTTTCCTTAATCTTTTGTAAAATTTCATATTCCTTTTTTC
>JALSPZ010000049.1 GCA_026985675.1 Flavobacteriales bacterium | reverse complement strand
TAATACAATGTAGGTTCAAGTAATAAGTGCGACATTTGTTTTAATAAAATTATTAAAAAACTTCATTAGGAGTTTTAAAATTTAATAATTTTCTTGGTCTATTGTTTAACTTGTTGATAATTTGCATTATATCTATATTATAGTATTAAAATCAGTTTTTTAGGTAAATATTGTCTAATTAATTTAACGTGAGTTCGATAAAAGAATAGAAGCAAAAATTCAATAAGTGCGTGAGATACAAACTAATTTTTCTTAAACTAACGGGGTAATTTAATAAAGATTAGTGCAGTAGATTGCGTGTTTATTGGATTTTGGCTCGAAACAAAAAAATTATTTGCCAATTAAAATTATATTTCTTTAAATATTTTATACAATACATTAAAAATCAATAATATACAATAAATAAAAAATATTTTCTTATGTCGAACTCACGTTAATTTATTATATTCATTTAAACCTCTTTGCCAAGGGCTATAAGGATTAGCAAAAAATATTTTAGCATTTAATTTTTTAGCAATTTGCTGATGATAAGCAAACTCTTTTCCATTATTACAGGTTATTGTTTTGGTTAGTTTTTTAAATGGAGCTAAAAGGTTTATTATTTCTTTTTTTATTTCACATGCTTTAAGACTATTTACTTTTACCATTTGTTCAAATTGATATTTTCTTCGGTTAAAGTCAATATGTCACTTTTATGATTTTTTCATCGTATCAGCTTCCCAGTCTCCATATCTTAATTTTTGATTTATAATTTCAGGATTCTTATCAATCATTATTCTATTAGGTATCCGACCTCTGTGTTGTTTTTTATTTATTCTCTTTTTCTTTCTTGGCTAAGCATTTGAGCAAATTCTCCATTATACGAACGTTTTTTTCCATTTCTTTTAATTTCTCTACTAATTTTGCTTTTATGAACCCCTAATTTGGAAGCTATTTTAGTAATAGAAAATTTTTTTCTTTGAAGATACATTTCAATTTGTATCTTTGAATGTCTGTAAGTTGTTTATATTTACAACTCACAAGCAATATTTTGATTTCAAATGTTGCACTTATTACCTTGATCCTACAATTTGTTTTTATGATGAATACCTAATGTATTTAGTAGCCTGCTGCCGGATAATTCCCGGGCAACCGCTATGCGTAATATTGTATAATCTTAATTTAAAAACAAGTTTGGATACGTGTTGTAAACGGAAACGAAAAAAATTTTTCCAATAGTATGCCGCTGCCATAGCTTCGCGCTTGGAAGTATCGCCCCTTAATACTTTGGATGCATAAATTTTAAAGGATGTTTGGTTTGTCCTTGTTTTTCAAAAGAGCGGTTTGATTTATAATTTTTTTTCTTCACGGCTTATTGCCATGATTGTTTTTTTGAGGTTCATAGGCAGATATTTGATTCTTGAAATGCTCTTGCTGCAAATGATTACTGTTCAAATTCAATAACATAGATATCGGCAGATGATGTTCATTGCAAAAAATAACCGATATATTATTGTTATTCAAATTGTTAAGTGTCGGAATGCTAATGTAAGTTTGCTGATGTTCTTTTACCAAAAATCCAATATCTTCTATTGGCACTTTTCCTGAATGCTCTTCGGATTCTATTAACAATTGCTCGTATTGGGTGGTAATACGTGCTTTATTTTCTATTAAAACACTTCTTTTTAACATAACAAAATTTTTTATAAAAGTTAATAAAAAATATACAAATCTATATTTTCAATTTCCCTGCCAAATTGTCCCTTGTATTTGTTATTTTGTCAAAAATCCGTCGTTGGCGTTACTTTTGATATTTATCCAATGAAACTTAAAAATTTAAGACTATGATTTTAACAAAAAAACATTTGAATATCTTGGAATTGGTATTCGATAACAAAATGAATAGTATAGATTCCTTGGAAATCCTTAGCGATGACAAGGATTATTTATATTATGTGCAATTGGTCCAAATGGGACTTTTACGTGAAGAAGGTGATCATTTCTTTTTGACTTATCCGGGAATGATGCTTATGGAAGCCTATCGTATGGCGCAATATGAAGGCGTTATGCCCGATATCAATCAATATGATGATAATTTCCGTTTTGTAGGCAGTGAAATTATCAATATGCTTTATGTAGCCGAATCGGCCAAAGGAAAAGTAAACGATATCATTCGTCCCAAACTCGAAAAACGCGGAATGGTAGTCAATGGCGTATTAAGTGAATTCGGCAAAAAGGTTATGGAAGTTTATGAAGAAGTTGAGCCATATTTTTATATAAATAAACCTTTGCAGGAATTTTTGAAAAAGACGCCGGCCGGTCCTGCCCACAAGCGTTTCTTATTGGAAGCCGATAAATTTCAAATTTTGGAATCCGAAGCTTTACGTTTATTATCTTATTCCGCTCCGAACGGATTGTATTATAATTTGACCGGTATAGGACAACAAGTAAGAGCCGCATTACTTAAAGGAGCATTTTTCAAACCCATAACACAAGAGTATTTTGAAGCATTGTTTGAATTGGTAAACGGTGGCGATATAGATGAGGAATTAAGAAAAGATTTCTTGGCACAAGCCGTAATCAATGAAGCAGGAGATTTGCTTCCTGCCGGAGTTCATTTGTTACGCGCCGGAGATTTATATTTTAACGGTTATTATGATGACGAAGCGCAAAGTATAGATATCGATGAATTGGAATTTGATGTGATGCAAACCATTGCGGAAATTGAAGAAAAATCCAAATCGAACCCTGAATATATTGCTACCAAAGATAATATTCAGCGGGAATTAATTACCAAAAAATACAAACAAGCACAAAAACTTCAAGAAGAATACGGACGACGTTTAAAAGAACTTCCCAAAATCAAACAAAAATATGTAGCGGAATTGGAAAATGTAAAATCCGAAGAAGAATGGTTTCATAAAGTTTATGATTTTGATGCTGCTTTATTTGGTATGCAAGGATTTCAATTGGTAACAACCGATTTGAACAAAGATGGCAAAATGTATTATAAACTTACCGAAGATGGACAAAAACTGGTTAATAAACTTAAAGATAAACCCCGCGAAATATCTGCCGAAAGTGTAAAAGCCATTTCTATAACCCGTCACGTATTCCTTTCACCGGATGTGCGTTGGATTGAAAAGGCTCAGAAAGCCAAAACCATTGAAAATGCACCCACACCTACCGGAAGATTTTTGGTAGAATTGGCATATAATAACAAAACGCCAAACCTTACCCGCTACGGTTGGGAAATTTTGAAACGTTTGCCATATACCACAGGTTTGTATCTTTCCGATTTGGAAAAATCAATGAAGGACTTGGATAAAGAAGAGCTAATCCAACTTGTTGAAAAATTGGATGCACGTGGAATGGTTAATATGTTACCTAATGATTTGATAGTTTTGACCGAACCTGGACAAAAAGTAAAACACGCAACATCCGGATTGTCAGGAAATATAAAATATCCGGTAACTCCTTTTGTAATTGATGTTTTAAGAGCCTTGAAAGATGTGGGAAGTTTGTATGTAAAAGAAAGAAAAGTGCGAATATTGCCCGACAATTGGAAAAAAGCGCTTAAATTGTTGAAAATGGATATGGAAACCTTTGAAGATACCTTGACTTTGATGCGTAGAGCCGGTTATATTGGAAAAGACTCTATTAATGAAAACGGAGTGCTTTTGATTGAAGCTGCCGAAATGCTTGCAGCAATGGAAAATGATTGGACTGAAATAGATGTTTAATTTAAGTTATGTGTTTATATTAAAAGCCCGTAATTATTTTACGGGTTTTTTTGTATATTTATAAAAAAAATTTTTAACTATGATTATTACTACGACAGATTTTATCCCCGGTAAAGAAGTAACCGAGATTTTGGGTGTAGCAAGAGGTAGCACCGTAAGAGCCAGAAATTTTGGCTCTGATTTTATGGCAAGTTTAAAAAATTTAGTAGGCGGTGAAGTAAGCGAATATACCAAATTACAGGCTCATTCACGCGAACAAGCACTTCAAAGAATGATAAACGATGCGGAACAAATGGGAGCCGATGCCATTATCAATATTCGTATGACCACATCAATGATTATGCAAGGAATGTCCGAAATTTTGGCTTACGGAACTGCTGTAAAGCTTAAATAAAATGCTTTGGTTGGGAATGTTTTATCTTTTGTTGATTTTGGCTTTTTTCGTTTTATTGGCTTATGTTTTATATCAACGCCTAAATGAACCCGAGGATTTTGAACATCGGGATAATTAAAACCAACGACTTTTTACCACATTATAATCAACATAGTAAGTCAGCTTCATAATAAATGAATTTTTTTGCGGTTGCTCAAACAGATTATTTATATTATCCTTATAATTGAGCAAGGACATATCATCGACATTGGCAATGGCATTTCTGTAAAGTAAAGTCAATTGACTGCCGGGAGCAAATTCCCAGATGTAAGA
>JALSPZ010000048.1 GCA_026985675.1 Flavobacteriales bacterium | reverse complement strand
TATTGATTTTTCCTTGATCTATTTGCAACGCGCTCTGTTTCAGTTGTAAATTGTGCTTTTCGGCATATTGTAAACATTCTTGCAAAGTCCAAGTTTTCTTTTGTCCGTAACCGGCAAACGAAAATATCAAAAAAGCAAGGAAACTATATAAAAATTTCATCTGAAAATATTTTTTAAAGTATAAATTTAGCATAATTGGATTAAAAGCTTTATTTACGGCACAAAACTTTAACGATTATTTAGAACTTATGTTACATAATTTTTTTATTCCGGCAAATGATTTTTCAAAATAATCCATAACTTTGTTTCCGTATGAAAAAATATATTTTATCCAATATCATTATTCTTTCTTTTTTACTTTATAAATCGGTTGATTTTATTCAAAACGATTTTAAAAAAACAAAAGATTCCATGCAGGCGGTAAAGATGTATAAGGAATTTTTTAAATTTTTACCCGAAAGATCGGTTATTTATTTTTATGATGATAAAAAAATCGATAAGCAAACTTATTTTTTATTGCATAATCTTTTTGCCCCGAAAAGAGTGGTAACTTATCTCGAAAATTCTTTTCCTTTTGATTATGTTCTGGTTAGAAATTGGAAAAAAACTCCCGATAAAAAAATTTTTAAGGGAGATACTTTGCATAAAATATCGACAAAGGAATATGAATTATTATTAATCCAAATCAAAAAATAATGCTTTTTCATATCTTGTTTTTTCTTATAACTTTTGCTTCTTTATCTTTTGATATCTATTCTTGGATACGAAAAAATATCGAAAAAGATGTACGTCCGGTATTTATTTCTTTGATTGCCAAACTGACAAGTTTAAGTTTGATTGCTTATTCCCATTTTGTAGCTATAATTTCAGGTATAAGCTTTTGGATAGTTATGCTATTGTTGATGGCGATTATTTCGTTCTTGAACCGTAAAAATAAGTTATCGTGGATTGAAGTAAAACAAGATTTACTTAAAATAGATTTCAGGAGTTTATTATTTTTTTTGATCTTAATCGGGTTAGCTTTTCCTATAATTAAGAAAAATATTATATATAGCGGTTATTGGGATGCTTGGGCTATTTGGTTGCCACACGCCAAATTTATAGCTTCCGATAATTGGGATTTGTTTTTCCGGTTTACACCTCAAATGGGAGCTCATCCCGATTATCCTCTGATGTTGCCAACCTGGATTGCCATGGGTTGGAAAATTACCCATAGTAGCGGTCAAATAATTCCTTTATTGGTGGAAGTGGCTGTTTTTATTTTTATTTTACTACTTGCTTTACAATCTCAAAAAAAATACTGGGCGGGTTTGATTATGGTTTTTTTGTTGGTTTATTTGAATATTTTTTTAAAATGGGCTTTTTCGGGCTATGCCGATACCATGCTGTCATTATTCTTTTTGGCAGCTATAATGAGTTATTATGTTTTCAAACAGCACTCGGATAAATTAATGTGGGTGGTCGGTTTTTTGGCAGCATCGGCGGGTTGGGTAAAAAACGAAGGGCTCTTGTTTTTTGTGTTGATGTCTTTTTTGCTGTCAATACGATTTTTTAAACAAAAAGAATGGAAACCTTTAAAATATTATATTTTCGGCAGTATTCTTCCGTTGCTTGTAATTATAGGATTTAAATCCTTAATCGTAACATCCAACGATTTGGTTTCCAGTTGGCATAGAACATTTAATCAGTTATTTGAAATGGAACGTTACGGTATCATTTTAAATTTTTTATATCATACGATTGTCAATTTTTACAGACCTTTAATCCTTATAATTTTTCTTTTGTTATGGTTCCGACGCTATCAAATTTTCAAAAGTTTGGGATTTCGGATAATTGTCGGCTTAATTGCCGGTTATATTTTGATTTATGCCATGAGTCCGGCAGGTTTGGAATGGCATCTACGCACTTCCGCTGATCGATTGATATTGCATATATATCCGGCTTTATTATTTTTAGGAATAAAGTTTTTATCTGTAAAAATCGATTAATTGTTTTTGATTAAAACGATTTGTTCTTCGGTAGTTTCGTTATTTTTTACTTCAAAATCAATTGTATTTCCGGAATAAGTATCGGTTCCATCGTCATAACTGGCGGTTAAAAAATAGGTATCCGGTGCAATATTTGTAAAAGTAACTTCGCCATCGGCATCGGTGTTTTGAGTTTCTATTTTTTCATTATTGGAAGTTCTGTTAAGAGATACTTTGATACCGGCAACTTTTCCGATATTCAATACACGGGCAATTACATGAACTTTTCCGGTCTCATCTTCTTCTTTTTTGCAAGAAGATAAAATTAAAATTCCGATAAGCAAAAAACTTATTAGTTTGGCAATTTTCATAGATTTATTGTTTTATTATATATAACGAAGTCATTCCTTGAATCTTATGTAAACGGAACTACTTCAATTTTAATTTTTTTGTAAGTTTTCCGACTTTTCTTTTTGATAAATATCTTTAATTTCTTTGACAATAAAAAATCCGTCGCTACCTTTTTTTTGATAAAGCGGCATTAGCATAAAACCGTTATCCGGGCTACTTATGTTTTTATTGTATTCTTGAGCTAAAATTTCATTTTGACGGATTTGTTTAAAATTAAAATATCCGTCTTTCATTTTAAATTTTGAACTGTCCGCCAATTCGTGTCTATAAGTCAGTTCCAAATGATATGGGTATTTTTTCCCTTCATTTTGTAATTTTATTTTGGCATTTTTGACGGCTGCACAATGATTATCAATCACTTTGATTTGTGCAAGAAAATGTAGAATTCCAGCGACAAGATTTTCGGTTGCTTCGGGTGTGTTATGTGTTCCGCCTTCCAAGACTACTCCGGTCATTCCTTTATTTCCCAAATATGTTATGGCTGTTCCCGGTAAACTTTCTGCAAGTTTTTCAATAAACGGAATATGAAAAGATGCTGCCAAATCCAAACTCTTTTTATTACCCGCAGGAATACAGAAAATTCCACTTTGTGCCGAGAACGTGTGTAAATCCAGAAAATAGCAATCATCAAAATTGTTTTGACATATTTTGTTCACAATTAAATCATAAAGTTCTTTAAGTTCTTTAAGTTCGTTAGCAGAGTTGTCATCATTAAAAATATATTGATCTTGCCACAGACGATTCAAATCTTTGTCCAAAAATCTTTCTTTTTTGGCAAGGGCACCAACATTTCCTTTTAAAAAATATATTGTTCCTTGCAACAAACTTTTGGAGTTTTTTAGCAAATGAATACTCTTTTGAATTGCATCGATTCCTGAAATTTCATTTCCATGCATTCCTCCTAAAATGATAACTTTGGGTCTTGGAGTTTTTTTAAAAACTTCAATGATATGTTTATCCTTCATGTTTCTTTTGACTAAAACGAAATGCAAATATAAGAAAATGAAAGTTTATTTGAAACGATTGAAAAGTCGTTTACTTAAACGGAAAAAATCTGCTTCGGTCAACATACCAATCAGTTTGTTTTTTTGAATGACCGGCAAAGAACCTATACTTTTTTTATCCATCAAATCCATAGCTTCTTCCACTTTTTTATAAGGTTCAATTGTTTCGGGGGTTTTAATCATTATATCTTTTACTTTAAAATCTTTTAGGCTTTTTTCATCTGCAATTTTTCTCAGGATGCGCATTACATTTCTCGAAGTAATCAAACCTACAAAATCTCCTTTATCGTTTTCAACGGGAACATATCGTATTTTTGCCCAGTCCATCATATCGGCTACAAATTCTACTATATCATCGGGTTGAACAGTTAAAATATCGGTTTGCATAACTTCTTCAACTAACAAATCCGAAGGTTTCCAATGTGGAAGGTCGTTAAATTCGGGAATTTTCCAATGATGAACCGGTATTTCTTGTATTTGATTTTCGATGGTTTTTTCTGTAATTAAGCTCAATATTTCTTCTTTGGAAGCTTTGTCTTGAAATTCTTTAAATGTATTAAGCATCCAGTTGCTTCCGGTGGATTCCTTTTGGATTCGTTCTTCAATAATTCCCAAATATTTTTCAATATCACCGGTATTGATATTTTTATTTTGCAATCCTTCTTTGGCAATTGGCAAAAGTTCTTTCAATACCAATTCTTTGAGTGGGTAGCGTTTGTGATTAAACCAAGTGAAATTTTTAGAAATTCCGCTTCTGGCGGCAGCAAAGAAATTGTCTTTGGCTTCGTCAAAAAACATATATTTTCTCACATCATCTATTTGATTACTGTATCCTTCCATCAATCCTAACCAAAAAGCGGTATTTGCCATTTCATCGATAACGGTAGGTCCGGCAGGGAACATTCGTGCTTCTATACGCAAATGGGGTTTTCCTCCGGCAATGCCGTAAACCGGCCGGTTCCAACGATAAACTGTGGAATTATGAACCGTTAGTGCTTTAAGGATAGGGGTTTTTCCTTGTCGCACCATTTCCAAGCTGTCTTCTTCAAAATCTGCTCCTAATAGAACCCGATACCTTAAA
>JALSPZ010000047.1 GCA_026985675.1 Flavobacteriales bacterium | reverse complement strand
GGAAAAAATCGGATTCATTTGGTCGTCCAATTGTACATCCATTTGCATATTTGAAAAGAAATTTCCCTGTATTTTTTTGAGTGCCGGTGCGTAATAATTGAAGGTTGTAAGACTGGAAGTGGCTTCGGGGATAGATACTTTTTTCATATCCATTTTTATCGTTGATAAAGGTTTATCACTCGAGGTATCATAAACACCGCTAAGCCCCATTTGTCCCCCGAAAGCTTTTGCCAGAACGGTTTCCAGTTTGGCTTTTTTATCTTTTACTGTAAGTTTGCCTTCCAAATCTTTCAGATGCATATCTTTATAAAGAACTTCATCGGCTTGTCCTTTTAATTTTATATCCAAATTTCCGGGAATCTTGATATAACCGACCGCTGTTGTATCAGTTGCAGCTCCTTTTTCATCGGTCATAAACTGGTTAAGGTCAATTTTTTTGGAATAGAGACTAAAATCGGCTTTTAATGTCTTTTTATCGGTAAGAAAATATTGTAAATAATTTTCAATATTTCCGGTCAAATCAAAATCGCTATTTCCAACTTGGGATTGAAATTCAAATAGTTTTAAATATTCCGGACTGATTCCTAAATTAGTTCTTTTGATAGCAATAGGATAATCCACAGCATCCGATTGAAGTTTGAAATCGTCCAAATGAAATACTCCGGAAGCATCTATATTTTCATATTTTTCTTTTTCTATTGCTGAAATACTGGTTTTTAATTTGAAATCGGCAAACAATTTTCCAGAAAGTTCTTTAATACCGCTTTTGGATAATTTGAGTGCTTTATTGACTTTGTTCAAATCAATATTACCATTGAAAGCAGTGTTTATATAAGGATCAGTCATCGGATGTGAAACATTTAAAAAGCCATCTACCGCATTTCCTGCAATACTAAAATGTATCTTGGGCATATTAATCAAAGTATTATCCAAATTTTTTCCTCCTTTGAAATCTACCTTTGTTATTACATTGATGTTTTTGATACTTTCGGGCAAATCGGGATATTTGATATAGCCGTTTTCCACTTTAAAATCAACTCCATAAGCAGGGTAGTTTTTGTCGTTATAGATTCCTTTGACAAATCCTTTTAAATTAGCTGTTCCGTTGGTTTGTATTCCTTGCAAATCGGGCATATAAGCTCGGGGGATCAAAGAAAGGAATTTTTTTAAACTGTTATCTTGGGTTTTATAATTGATATCCATTTCAATATCATCTCCTTTTAAGTCGAAAAACATATCGGAAACCAAATCCAAATCATTGATATTGGCTTGTAAGTCCGGAAGTTTATATGTTTTGAAATCATTAGTAATATCAATAGTGGAATGTATATTTGACTTGGCATTGTTTATATAATGAATTCCATCGAAAATGACATCCAAAGTATCCATTTGTGCATCTAACCGGTAATCATATTTTTTATCGGTAAATTTTCCCGAACCATTTTGGTTGAGATTTTTAATTTTCATTGCCAAGCCCAAGGAACGGTCATCATAGTTTAAATCTAAATTTTCGATTTTAATGGAATTAATTTTTAAATCAAAACCTTTCTCATTTACGTTCTCTCCTTGATTTTCAGTAGGTTTTACGATATCATAATTAGCTTTTCCGTTTTTTAGTACCAGAATATTAAAACCAGGATGGATTAAAGCTATTTTTTTTATTTCCAGATTTTCATCGGTAAAAAGCTTTTTGAAATTCAAGCTCATATCAAATTCCGGAATATTAGCCAGACGAATACTATCAAATTCTTGGATACCATCTACACTTATATCTTTGATACTTACGTGTAAATTCGGAAAATCTTTTAATAACGAAAGCGATACGTCCTTATAATCCACTTTTGCATTAACGGATTTATTGATTTCCTGTTTGATGTAACGATTGATTTTATCTTTGTAAACAAAAGGAAAAGCAACTATTGCTATGAATATCAACAAGATGAATGCTAATAAGAATTTAAGTATTCGTTTCATAATTGAAAGATTTTTAAAATACAAAAATAATCAAAAAGCCGTTGATTTGTATTTTTTGTTAAAAAAAAGAAACAAAATTTATAATAACATTAATTTTATTAATGGGTATAAATAAGAAAGACCGGAAAAATACCGGTCTTTGAAATTTATTGAGTTGATTTTGATTATTTTGCAACAACAGGCGGCATCATTCCGTGGTGGAACAAATAAGCTACAAAATATGCGATAGGGGCAATCACGGCAAACAAAGCGACGGCATATAAAATCGCTAATTTCCCCATTCCTTTCAATTTGCTAAAATCTGTTATTATTCCAATGCTTAAAAAAGTAAGCATAAACAATAATTTTCTGTAAGGTCCTTGGGCTATATGCGCACCGCTTTTGGCAGCTCCGATAATATCGGGAAAGAAATACATAATTCCCAAATAAATCAACCAAACAAGGATATAAGCCATTACGAATTTCGGTAGGCGAAACCAAATCTCCGATAAAGGAATTTTTTCTTTGATATTGCCTCGATCTACTTTTTTTATCCAAACATAAGCCAAAATGAAAGACCAAATTCCGATAAAAATATCTATCCAAACTTTTGTTAGAATAGCAGCACTCAAAATCCAATCTTCTTCCCAATGTTCGCCTGTTTTTTTCAAATGTTTGGATATCATCAACTGATCCAAAATTGCTCCGGCAGCTGCATCGGCACCATCGGTTTTGACGGTCATACCCATTGCCGCACCATTTACTATGGGTTGATTGGGAGCAAGATTGGTGTAGAGTGGTGGAAGCACTATCAATTCAAACATTGCAAAAACCAAAATCAGTGTAGAAACGGCAATAGGAATAACAGGTTTGGCTTTGATGGCTCCTGCCGTAGCTATTGAAGCGGAAACTCCGCAAATGGAAATTCCCGATGATAAAACGGCAGCGGAATCCCGATTAAGTCCGAAATATTTCCGTCCGATAAAATATACAATAGGCCAGAACAATAAATAAGCTACAAAAGCCGCTGCGGCACCTGCAAGTGCCAACTCTTTGGTAAAGCCCATAGCTTTCATCGACATAATCCCCAGTTTAATTCCTAACAAAACAATTGCCGCTTTGATAAACCATTCGGGTTTTGCAGCTTCTTTGATTTTATTGGCAAATCCTTTGAAAAAATTTCCGATGATTAAACCGATAATCAAAGCTAAAATAAAAGATGCACCGCCACCGAGTTGTAACCCCCAAGATAAATTATATTCTTGATAGTAATTGTGTCCTTTTACTGTGGCATTTGCAGCGGATAAATGTGCTTCGTGACCGATGATCCAAGTCAACCAAGTTAGAAAGAATATTACTGTAAACCCAATTATATATTTCTTTACATTTAATTTTTGAAAATAAGCACCAATACTCGTTAGAATTAAAAAAACAAAATATGTAATGAATAAAGAAGCTAGCGGATGTAAGTGGTGATAATTTTTAGAGGAAACTTTCAAAAGTTTAGACCAAGAAAAATCGTGTATTAGATTGGAAAATTCCCAAGTTTTGGGTTTTGCAATCCAACCGACGGCATCCAAACCCCAAATACTAAGTAATCCCAATCCGAAAAAGAACAGTCCTAACCAAGCCGCCCACCAATCTTCGTTGCTGAACATTCCTTGATACCATTTTTTGTTTATCTGACTCATAATTTGTGTGTTTTTATATTGTTAAAGTTATTTTTCTATTGAAATAATGTGGCATATACTGACGCATCCAAACCGGAAAAGCATCGAAGTCAAACAAATATTTAATTTCGATTTTTCCTTTATATCCCGCTTGTTTGAATTTTTGCAGAAGTATTTCATCCAACTCATCCAGCGATTCGGTATAGCACCGGAAAGCATCTTGCTTACAAATCCAAGCTCCTTGTTGAAAACTCAATATAAATTCTCCGGGAGTAATCATTTTAAAATAAAGATATTGATAAGTATTGCCAGGATAATCAATCCTATAATTGCCGTTACAATACTGCCTATTACTAATTTACTTTCCCATTTTTCCCAAGGTTCCGCATTGTAGAAAATTGAATTTTCATCATTATTTTTTCTCATAATTTTGTTATTTTGGTTGCTTAAAACTCATTTTAAATTTTTATAATAAAACTGATAAATATCATAAAATGAATTATTTTTTAATTAACAAATTTTAGATAGTTGCAAAATCAATTTTTAATCACAATATGATTTTTATCATTTTTTAGGTGGTTTTTGTATTGATTTTTGCTATATTTTTTTATCAATTTTTTAATTTGTTTTTGTGAATAAATTTTATTTATTTGTAAATTCATAAAATGAACGCAGATTTTGTTAGAAATGAAAAAATTTTTGATGTTTTTTTGGGGGGTTATTTGGGGAATTTTTTCGCTTAATGCACAATTTTCCAAGAATTATGATATTCAATCGATGAATGCCGATTTGGTAATTTATCCTTATCAAAAATCGGTGGAGGGTAATGTGCAATATTCCGTAATTTTGAAAAAAAATGCCGATTCCATAGTTTTTGACGCATTAAATCTCAA
>JALSPZ010000046.1 GCA_026985675.1 Flavobacteriales bacterium | reverse complement strand
CGGGGGACAGTTTGCAGATAAAAAACGGAAAAATATTTATCAATGGAAAACCTACAACTTATCCCGACAGAACTTATATACAACATATGTATGTGGTAACCCCAAAAGACAGTATGCCTTTTACTCGTGCTACGCTTTTGCGTTTGATAAATAATTATGATATTAAGGAGATTTATCCTATGCAAAATTCCGATAGTTTCATTATGAATCTTACCGATGAAAAATTAAATGTGATAAAAAAACTCTCGAATATCAAGGAAATTAAACTTTTGGAAAGTGGAAAAGGACGACTTTTCGGTAATAAAAATTGGGATATTAACAATTTCGGTCCGATTTATATCCCCAAAAAAGGCGATAAATTGGTTTTAACCCCCGAGAATTATCCTTTGTATAAGCAGATCATAGAAAAATATGATGAACACGATAAAGCGCACAAAGTTAGAAATCATCATTTGGAAATGAAAAACGGCAAATTTTTCTTGGATGGAAAACCTATAAAAAAATATACTGTTAAGCAAGATTATTATTTTATGATGGGAGACAATCGGGGAAATTCCGAAGATTCACGTTTTTGGGGATATGTTCCTTTTGATCACGTGGTCGGTAAGCCGGTATTTATATTTATGAGTTCCGGTGAAAAAGGTATTCGTTGGAATCGTGTGTTTACTACGGTAATGGGTGAAGGCGAACGTGTATCCTATTTGGTTCCGTTTATTGTTCTGTTATTGTTGTATTTCGGATATACGTCTTTTCGTAAGAAAAAAAGCGCTTAATATATGAATGATATAATTATACATCCGGTTTATTTTCCTTCGATTTTGAATTTTGCTTTGATGATAAATTCCGGGAAACTGATTTTTGAAGTGAATGATTATTATGAAAAACAGACCTATCGTAGCCGGATGTATATCCAAAGCGCCAATGGTAAGCAATTGTTAAGTGTTCAGGTTTTGCATACACATACCGACGGTAAACAATTATACAAAGATGTTAAAATCTCTCACGATTTTGATTGGCAAAAAAATCATTGGCGTAGTTTGGAAACGGCTTACAGGACTTCTCCGTATTTTGAATTTTATGAAGATGATTTATATCCTTTGTTTCATCATAAAGAAAAATATTTAGTGGATTTGAATTTGAAAATTTTTGATAAACTGACGGATCTGTTGGATATCGAAAAAAAATATCAACTGACCGAATCATTTCAACCGGATTATAAGGATTATTCGGATTTCAGATACTTAAAAAATGCCAAAAAAACTTTACCGGTTGTAGCCAATTTTCCAAAATATACACAAATGTTTTCCGACCGGTTGGGTTTTATGCCGAATTTGAGTATATTAGACTTGATTTTTATGGAAGGACCAAATAGTTTAACTTATTTGGAAAATATATACGGTTTGACAAAATCAGAAAAAGCCGATACTTTATGAAAAAAATTTTTTACATATTCGCACTCTCATTATTATTGTTTTCTTGTAGGAAAGTTGACAGAAACTCCAATTATGACGATATAAATTTCAAGGAAGAAATGCGTCAATTTGTTATCGGGATAAGTCAATATGCAAAAAACATAAAACCAGGGTTTGATATTATTGTTCAAAACGGAGTGGAACTTGTTACGCAAAACGGAGAAGAAAATTCGGTTTTACATCAAGCATATTTAAATGCCATTGACGGTCAAGGGCAAGAAGAATTGAATTTCGGTTATGATACGGACGATATGCCAACGCCTTCAAATATTCATCAACATTTAAAACATTTTTTGGATTTGGAAAAAAGTGCCGGTAAGAAAATTTTTGTAACGGACTATTGCTCAACCCCTGCAAATATTGCCGAGAGTTATCAACTGAATGCACAATACGGATATACGGGTTATGCGGCTATTTCCCGAGAATTGGATGTGATTCCGGCTTATATTCAAAATGAAAATAGTGCGGATATCATAGCTTTGGATTCGGTGCAAAATTTTTTGTATTTGATTAATCCTGCTAATTATTCTAACAAGCAGGATTTGATAAACACCCTTTCTGCTACCGATTTTGATATGATTATTATGGATTGGGCATTGAATAGAATTCCTTTTACGGCAACGGAGCTAAATCAAATTAAACATAAACATAACGGGGGTGAAAGAAAACTTATAGCTTATGTTTCCATAGGGGAAGCCGAAAATTACAGATATTATTGGAAAAACGAGTGGAACGTAAACAAACCTTTTTGGATTGAAGCGGAAAATCCCGATTGGCCTGGAAATTATATTGTCAAATATTGGGAAAAACAATGGCAAGATATTATTTACGGAAATAACCAATCTTATATCAAAAAGGTTATAGATGTTGGTTTTGACGGAGTTTATTTGGATATTATCGATGCTTATGATTTTTTTGAGGAACGCTACGATTAAGTCTTTTTAAAAGGACTGATATAAATTCGGTTTTTTATTAAAAACTCTTGTAATCTTTTTAATTTTTTTATCACACTTGCAGGAGATTTCAAAAGTATTTTTTGAATAAAATTCAAATTTTTTTTATCGATTTGCTTGACTAATTCTATTGCTTTTTGATATTCTCCCGACACTTTGTATTCCAAAGACCAAGCAAAACGATTTAAATCCAGCATTTTTTTCATATAAATATCCTTTGCTTCTATTGATTTTAGTTCATTTAAAATTATGACTTTTCTGTCGGTTTCATAATTGGCAAACAAACTATTTTCGGTTTTATTCATATAACGCAGGGTAATTGAAGGATTATAAGCCAAACGATAATGATAGCCCAATCGATAAAAAAACTCTGTATCTTCTCCGTGAATATGGGTTTTGAATCCTTTTTCTTTTTTAAAAATATCTTTTTTTATTGCGAAATTACTTGTATAAAATAAAGGAGAGCCTTCAATATAACGATAAAATTTTTCTAAAATTCGTTCCTGTTTTTCGGGTTTAAATTGAAATTTTTTGACCAATCCGCCCGGATATTTCACTTCGTATCCGGTAGCAAAGAAATCTGCTTGTGTAAATTCTTTGTATAATTTTATGATAGTTTGTAAATGAAACGGATACCAATAATCGTCGGCGTCCAAAAAAGCAATCAGCGGGCTGTTGGAAAGTTCAACACCTTTATTTCGTGTGTAGGAAACTCCCTGATTGGATTGTTTAAAAAATTTGATACGTCGGTCTGTAAACTTTTCAATAATTCGGGGGGAATTATCAGTAGAACCGTCATCGATAATAATGATTTCAAAATCTTTAAAAGTTTGATTTAAAACACTTTTTAAAGAGTTTTCGACATATTTTTGTTTATTAAAAACCGGTATGACAACAGAAACAGCAGGCATTTATTTTCGGGTTTGATGACAAAAATAGTATAATTTATATATGTCCAAAATAAACAATGAAGGATTAGCCGAAAGGAGATTTTCTATACATAAATTTTTTAAAATTTTGCAAGGAAATGTCAATGTTTTACATCCGGAAATTGATAATTGTTGAGTTTTTTTTGTCAATCTACTATATTTTGGATCTATCATCCGTTTATTAATCAAAAATTTTAAGGTATCAATGGCTTGTTCGGTTTTTTTCAAAAATTCTTCGGAAGTTTCCAATCCTAAATGGATTATCGGATTGTGAAAATGATACACTTTGACTTGTTTTTCTTTTAATTGATAGGAAAAAAATATATCCAAACCGTATTTTTTTATAGATTTCAATTCTGAAATAATTGGAAGAAAAACAGCTTTTTTTATAAGAATTGCTCCGCAAAGAATACTTCTATAGGGTTGTTTTTTGCGTTTTTCAACCGAAAAATTTTCTCGTTCTTTGCCATATTTCCAACGGAGGATTCTATCAGGTGAAGGAGGGTTTGCGGGAACCTGAATTCCACCGAAATAAACGTCCGAAGGATATTTTTCCAAAGCTTTGATAAATTTCATTATATAAAAACGGTCTTTAGGGAAAGTGTCGGCATCCAAAAATAAAAGATAGTCGAATTGTGCATCTGTTGCCAAACGGTGTCTAATGGCGGTTCTTCCTATGTTTTGTGATAATTTTTTATAAATGACTTTATCTAAATCTTTAAATAATTCAAAAATTTCAAATTCCTTATCCGAAGCATCATCATAAACCAATATTTCAAAATCAAATGCAAGTTTTGAAAATTGTTTATGAATTTCTTTAACCAGCGGATATACATTATAATTATATGTAGGAATAAGAACCGAAATCATTAGTTAATTTCAAATTGAACTTCATAAAGTTTTCCTGCTTCACATTTATAAGTTGTGGAAGGATATTGATAAATCAATGCGTAATCGTGTGTTGCCATCAAAACGGTTTGCCCGTTTTCATTAAGTCTTTTAAAAACTTTCATAATGTCATTTGAAGTTTCCGGATCTAAGTTTCCAGTGGGTTCGTCGGCAAGTATAAGCTCGGGTTTGTTAAGTAAAGCACGGGCAATAGAAACCCTTTGCTGCTCACCGCCCGATAGTTCAAAAGGATATTTATAAATTTTATTCGAAAGATCCATTTCCGCAAGAACTTCTTCTATTCGGAACTTTCTTTTCATTTTATCTTTCCAATCGGTAGCACGCAATACAAAATCCAAATTCTCGAAAACATTTTTATCCGTAAGTAATTTAAAATCCTGGAATACAATTCCCAATTTACGTCTGAGAAAGGGAATTTCTTTGGTTTTTAATTTTTTTAAATTATATCCGACTATATTTCCTTTTCCTTTGATAAGAGGAAGTTCACCGTAAAGTGTTTTTAACAGACTACTTTTGCCGCTTCCAGTAGAACCGATTAAATAGCAAAAATCCCCACTGTTTATTTCAAGATTTACATTGGTTAAAACGGGTTTATCTTTTTGGAGAATAGCTGCTTTTTCAAGTTTAACTAAAACCTTGCTCATAATAAAATTCTAATTTTTTCAAATTTACATTAATTTTTTTAATAAATGAATTTTGAAAATTAAAAGCAACTGGATTATTTTTATTTTATAAATAACACCGGCGGGCAGCAAAGCTGCCCGCCGGTGAAAGAATCACTTTATATGGAAAAATTAAGGTAATACAACGTTAACGTTGGTTTGATGACTAACAGAAACCGAACAATTTTCAGTAGTTAAATTATTTTCCGTTTGTACTTTAACAGTATAATTTCCTTGTGGTAAACCTATAATTTTAAAACTTCCGTTAGCATCGGTAACAGCTACTACCTGATCGGGAGTGCCGTCTCCGGTATAATCGTAGGTAACACTTACTTCTGCATTGGCAACAGGACCATTAGCACTGATAACCGTTCCTGAAATACTACCGGTTTGAGATAAATTGCTAGCTCTTATATCAGCTGTAAAATTACTGATACCCGTTATTTGAGCAACAGAAGTTATCCATCCCATAAAGTTTCCTGAAAAACTGAAACTATCTGAAAGGTCAACATCCAAAAGTAATTGGTCTTCACCGGCATTATCAACAGTTAACTCGGGATAAATAGGAACTTCAATAGTTTGATTTCCCGCAAATTCTGCTTGATAACTTTGATTGTTATTAAGTTTTACTTCTGCTCCAGAGATAGTAACTTTTACTTTGTCATAAGTGCCATTAGGAATTTCTTGATTGGCAATTTCCACTGTTGCACCATTACGATACTGTGCGATATTCACGGTAGCATTGTGATCATGTACTACAACATAATCACCTGTATCTTTGTTTCTTAGTTCTACTTTGGCAACCGTAAGGTTGGCTTCCACAACAAATTCATAAGGAAAAGGACCGTCAGTCATTTTAACTGCTACACTTCCTTTGTCGTCATCTTTTTTACAGCTCATTAGGCTGATACTTGCAAATAATACTAAAATTGCTTTTTTCATTGTTTCTTTCATTGTGCTATTAATTTTTGTTTTCATAATTTTTCTCTATTTAATTGTTTTTGTTTTGATAATAACGCAATAATTTATGTGTTATTTTAAAAATTTTGTAACATGGATTACATTGATTTGATTTTTTTAACTCATATGAAATATCCAAATAAAATGTTATTTTTGAGCATAAAAAATAAATTTATTTATTCAACTTATCAAAAATCAAGCCAAATTGATTTGATAATGATTGAATTTGAGTTTTTAAAAATATTAAAATATGAAAGTTTCTACATTGGATTGGCTTATTATAATTGTTTATTTTATTTTCAGTTTTGCCATATCATTTTATTTTTCTAAAAAAGCGGGCAAAGATACTGGAAGTTTTTTTCTAAGTGGACGGAATTTACCTTGGTGGATTGCAGGAACAAGTATGGTTGCAACAACTTTTGCTGCGGATACACCTTTGGCGGTAACAGAGTTGGTGGCTAAAAACGGTATTGCCGGTAATTGGCTTTGGTGGAATATGGTTTTTGGCGGAATTTTAACGGTTTTCTTTTTTGCCCGTCTTTGGCGTAGAGCAAATATATTAACTGACGCCGAATTTGTTGATATTAGATATGAAGGTAAACCGGCAAAATTTTTAAGAGGATTTCGTGCCGTTTATATAGGAATTTTGATGAATGCCATTGTAATTGCTTGGGTAAATTTGGCTATGGTAAAAATATTAAAAGTAATGTTCCCCGATTTAACTATTTTCGGGTTACATCAAATAGATATTTTAGGCATCAGCTTTTCTTCACATTTACTATATGTAGGAATTATGATGCTTTTTGTTGCAATATATTCTTCGATGTCGGGACTAATGGGAGTTTCCATTACCGATAGTTTTCAGTTTGTTATGGCTATGACCGGAAGTATTGCATTGGCATATTATGCCGTTAAACATATCGGTGGAATTGACGGTTTAAAGGAAAGTTTGTCAGGTCAAAAATGGATTTTCGATTTTATACCGGATGTAGGCTCTTCTACAGAAACAGCTGGTTCACAAGCCGGTGGTGTGCTTAAATTAAGTTTAACCGCTTTGTTCACCTACCTTGGGGTGCAATGGTGGGCAAGTTGGTATCCGGGAGCAGAGCCCGGCGGTGGTGGATATATTGCCCAGCGTATGATGTCTGCAAAGGATGAGAAACATTCCTTATTTGCCACTTTATGGTTTAATATCGCTCATTATGCTTTACGACCTTGGCCTTGGATTTTGGCTGCAATGGTAGCATTGGTAGTTTATCCGCAAGTAGCTGATAAAGGTTCTACTTATGTGATGCTGATAAGAGACTTAATGCCAAGTGGTTTACTCGGATTAATGCTGGCGGCTTTTTTTGCTGCTTATATGTCAACTATTGCTTCACAAACCGTATGGGGAACATCTTATATTGTCAATGATCTTTTCAAACCTTTTATTAAACCCGGAGCCGATGAAAAGTATTATGTCAAAGTTTCCAGAATTACTACTTTTATTTTAATGTTTATTGCTTTGTTGATTACTACACAAATTACACAAATCAGTGCTGCTTGGCAATTTATATTGGTTGCCAGCGGAGGTATTGGTTTGGTATTGATTCTTCGTTGGTTCTGGTGGCGAGTAAATGCTTGGAGTGAAATTACTGCTATGATTGCCCCTTATTTTCTTTTGTTTTTCTTGATAAGTAAAAAATATGGTTTAGGTTGGAGTTTAAGCAATGATTATCCCGTCATATTACTAAGTATCGTAGCTTGGTCAACATTTTGGTGGCTTGTAGTAACTTTCCTTACTCAACCTACCGGTGAAGAAAAATTAAAAGCTTTTTACAAAAAAGTTCATCCCGGTGGCGTCGGCTGGAAAGCTATTGATGAAAAATTACCCGAAGTTGAAGGCGATAAAGGTTTCGTCTTGATGTTTGCCAATTGGTTTTTGGGAAGTTTAATGGTCATTATGACGCTTTTCGGCATTGGAAAATTAATATTTAAAAATTACACATTATCTCTGTTATTTTTTGCTATTGCATTGATTTCCGCTTTATTAATTATTAAAAATATGAAAAAAATAGGTTGGAAAAATCTGGCAGAATAATTGAAATTGATTGTTTTATAAATATTGTTGATAACTTTTCGTGTTTGCGGTATGTTTTTTGATTATTTTTGCCGTATAAAATTTGGTTTATGAAAATAGTTTTATCACCGGCAAAAAAGCTCGATTTAAAATCTGATTTTCCCAATTACGATTATACCAAACCGGTATTTATCAATGAAGCAAAACATCTGATTGATGTAATGAAACAAAAATCTCCCGATGAGATTAAAAGTTTGATGAAACTTTCGGATAATCTGGCCAATTTGAATTGGGAGCGATATCAATCATGGAATTATTTACATACAACAGATTTTGCACGTCCGTCAATTTTTACTTTTAACGGAAATGTTTATGATGGATTGGATATTAAAAATTTTAACGAAGCCGATCTTTTTAAGATAAACGACAGGCTAAGAATTTTGTCGGGTTTATATGGAATATTAAAACCCTTTGATCTGATTTATCCTTACCGTTTGGAAATGGGAGCCAAATTGAAGTTCGATACCTATAAAAATCTTTATGAATATTGGAAAGAAAAAGTAACCGATTTTTTAAACAAAGAATTAAAAAACGAAGACTTTTTACTCAATCTTGCCAGCCAAGAATATTTTAAGGTGATAGATGTGAATAAATTAGAAAAACCGGTAGTGGATGTTGTTTTTAAAGATTATAAAAACGGGGAGTTGAAAGTAATCAGTTTATATGCCAAAATAGCTCGCGGTTTGATGACACGATTCGTTATAGAAAATAATATTAAAACAAAAGATGAACTAAAACTATTTAACATAGATGGATATCAATATGATGATAACCTGTCGGAAGAAAATAAATTGGTATTTACCCGTTAGCAATCATATAAATTGTAAAAAAAAAATAGTATTATTGCCTTGTTGCCAAGGCAATTTTTTTTTTAAAAATATTTATATGGACAAACAGATTTTTGATTTAATACAAGAAGAAACTCAACGTCAGACTGAAGGTTTGGAATTGATAGCTTCCGAAAATTATGTAAGCGATGAAGTGCTGAAAGCTATGGGGTCGGTATTGACCAACAAATATGCCGAAGGATATCCCGGAAAACGATATTATGGTGGATGTGAGGTAGTAGACAAGGTAGAACAACTGGCAATTGATAGAGCAAAAGAGCTTTTTGGAGCGGAATATGCCAATGTTCAACCCCATTCGGGTTCACAAGCCAATGCAGCTGTTTATTTTGCATTGTTAAAACCCGGAGATACCGTTATGGGATTTGATTTATCCCACGGAGGACATTTGACTCACGGTTCACCGGTTAATTTTTCAGGAAAATTATACAATTTTGTATCCTACGGAGTAGATAAAGAAACAGGCAGAATAGATTATGATAAAATGAGAGAGCAAGCTTTGAAGCATCAGCCGAAATTGATTGTTGCCGGAGCATCATCCTATTCGCGTGATATGGATTTCGCAAAATTTAGAGAAGTTGCTGATGAAGTAGGAGCTTTATTAATGGCTGATATTTCACACCCTTCCGGTTTGATAGCCAAAGGAGTTTTATCTGATCCTATACCTTATGCTCATATTGTAACGACAACTACCCATAAAACTTTGAGAGGTCCTCGTGGAGGAATGATACTTATGGGTAAAGATTTTGAAAATCCTATGGGATTAAAAACTCCCAAAGGAAAAGTCAGAATGATGTCTGCCGTTTTGAACTCAGCAGTTTTTCCCGGAATGCAAGGGGGTCCGTTGGAACATGTGATTGCGGCAAAAGCCGTTGCTTTTTTTGAAGCACTGCAAGATAGTTATCTCAACTATATTATTCAAGTCAGAAAAAATGCACAAGCTATGGCAAAAGCTTTTGTCGAAAGAGATTATTATGTGATATCCGGTGGAACCGACAATCATATGATGTTAATTGATCTGAGAAACAAAAATGTAACGGGAAAAGAAGCTGAAAAAGCTTTGGTCCAAGCGCATATAACCGTTAATAAAAATATGGTGCCTTTTGATGATAAATCTCCTTTCATCACTTCCGGTATTCGAGTGGGAACTCCTGCTATTACTACAAGAGGTTTAAAGGAAGAAGATATGGATAGAATAGTGGATTATATCGATAGAATAATTACGCATATAAATGATGAAAAAATTATAGCTCAAACAAAAGCCGAAATAAAAAATTGGATGAAAGACAAAGCTCTGTTTATAAGTTAGTAATTTAAGGAGGTTGTCGTCTAATTATTTTTAAAGAATATAAATTTTTAGAATTTTTATGAGAAATCTGTGTATTTTTTTTGTAATTAAGAAAATATTCTTAATTTTGAGCATAAAAATTTAAAAATTACAATTATGAGCAAATTTGACGAAGTAGTAGCAAAAGCTGCAGATCAATTAAAGAAAGTTGGCGTATCAGCTGACGAAGCTTTATTAAGAGCCATTGCAAAATCACAAGGACCTTCAATTTATTTACGTGACGCTTCATTGGTATCTTGTGGAGATGATGCCGAATTAAAAAGAGTTGAAGACAATTTTATTGTTAAAAAACTTGGAGTTACAGATGTTAGTAAAATAAAAAAAGCTTTAGAAGGAGCTTGTGCAAAATTTAAACCCATTAATCAAAAAATGCGTGTGGCTTTCTATTATTTCTTAGTAAAAGATTTGAAAAAAGAATCTTTATTTGTTTAAGAAAACTTTACTTTTATACAAAAAAGTCCGGAATTTTTCCGGACTTTTTTGTTGATGATAAGTTAAAATATTTATACATTATATAGTATTATGGGATAAATTACGTATTTTTGCCAAACAATTTTTTAAACAGTATTTCAAATGCAAATTACAACTAATAAAAAAGAAGATTTAATACAAGAAGTAAGTATCAAAATTGCACCCAATGATTATCGGGATAAAGTTGAAAAAAAACTTAAAGATTATAGAAAAAATATGGAAATGCCCGGTTTTAGAAAGGGAAAAGTTCCAATGACACTTATCAAACAGCGCTATGAAAAAGCATTGATAGCAGACGAAGTAAATAATATTTTACAAGATGCTATAAATAAGCATATTGAGGAAAATAAATTAGGTTTATTAGGTTATCCGATACCAGCCGAAAAACAAATGGAAATAGACTGGGAAAATACTGAAAATTTTGAATTTAATTACGAACTCGGTTTAGCACCGGAAGTTGATGTTGATTTGGAAAAGATCGAAGGGATAAAGGCGTATAAAATTACAGCCGATAAAAAAATGATTGATGATGAAGTTAAAAGAATTCAAGAACAATACGGAGCTTTTTCGGATTTGAATGAAGTAAAAGAACATAGTTTTGTTTTAGGAACTTTTGTCAATGATGAAGAAAAAATTAATAGCCAAACAACCGTTCGTTTGGATGACTTAACCCAAAAAGCCCAAAAAACTTTTTTAGGAAAGAAAAAAGGAGATGAAATAGAAATAAATTCCAAAGATTTATATGAAGACCCGCATGCATTGATGACAGCCTTAAATATATCTCACGATAAAGTTCATGGATTGGAAATTCCTTTGAAATTTAAAGTGGAAGGGGTATTTGAATTGAAACCGGCAGAAATAAATAAAGAATTATTGGATAAAGTTTTCGGTGAAGGAAAAATTGAAGATGAAAAAGCTTTACGCAAATTTATAAAAGAAGATATTGAAAAACAATTGGAACAAACTTCCGATAATCAATTGTTAAATGATGTTTCCGAAAAATTATTTGAAGAAGTAAAAGTAGATTTGCCGGCAAAATTCCTTAAACGTTGGATTGAAATTGATTCCCAGGGAAAAATTAAAGATTCCGAAGCGGAAAAAGAGTATAAAAAAGCAGAAAAAGGTCTAAAATATCAATTGATTGAGGAAGGAATTATTAAAAAATACGGTATTAAAGTTACTTATGATGAACTGGAAAATTTGGTAAAAGATATTTTAAAATTGCAAATGCTTCAATACGGACAAGCACTTCCCGACGAAGAACAAATGAATCAAATTGCGCAAAATGTTTTGCAAAATGAAGAGGAAGTCAGACGTCTTTCGGATCAAATAGTGAAGAAAAAATTGGTTAAATTATACAAGGAAAAAATTCCCGTTGAAGAAGTAAAAATCACTTATAACAAATTTTTAGATAAAGATAAAAAATAATAATTCCTGATATAAATTATTAATTATGAAAAACTTAGGAAAAGATTTTAGAAAATTTGCACAATCGCATAAAAGAATATCCGGGCTAACTTTGGATGCTTTTGAAAATAGTATGACTCCTTATATTATTGAAGAAAGACAATTGAATGTTGCACAAATGGATGTTTTTTCACGTTTGATGATGGATAGGATTATTTTTTTGGGAACTGCCATTGACGATCACGTGGCGAATATTTTACAAGCTCAACTTTTGTTTTTGGAAAGTTTGGATGCTTCCAAAGATATTCAAATTTATATTAACTCTCCCGGGGGTGGAGTTTATGCGGGTTTGGGAATTTATGATACCATGCAATATATTCGTCCAGACGTAGCCACTATTTGCACGGGATTGGCAGCATCTATGGGAGCTGTGTTATTAGCAGCCGGCACCGATGGAAAACGTGCAGCTTTACCCCATGCGCGTGTGATGATTCATCAACCTTTGGGTGGCGTGCAAGGACAAGCTTCAGATATAGAAATTACAGCCCGCGAAATATTAAGATTGAAAGACGAACTTTATGAAATTCTTAGCAAACATACAGGTAAGAACAAAAAGAAAATTGAAAAAGATGCCGATAGAGATTATTGGATGATAGCTAAAGAAGCCAAAGAATATGGCTTAATTGATGAAGTATTGGAAAGAAACGATAAATAAAAAGTTTAAAAAATAAAATAAAACCTTCATTAACTTATTGTTTATGAGGGTTTTATCCTATAATAAAAAAGCTATGAATCAAGAAAAAAGAATTTGTTCTTTTTGTGGTAGAAGTGAAGATGATGTAACACTTATGATAACTGGAATTGATGCTTACATCTGTGATGATTGTGTGCGTCAAGCGGGTGAAATTGTCAAAAATGAATTGGATTTTAGACAAAAGAAGTTTGCTCAAACCCAATTGGAACTTAAACGTCCCAAAGAAATATATGAATATCTGAATCAATATGTTATCGGACAGGAACAAGCAAAAAAAACTTTATCGGTTGCCGTTTATAATCATTATAAAAGATTGATGCAAGAATCTGCCGGAGATGACGTGGAAATTGAAAAAAGTAATATCATTATGATAGGAGAAACCGGAACCGGCAAAACATTAATGGCGAAAACTATTGCCAAAATGTTAGATGTTCCTTTTGCTATTGTAGATGCCACGGTTTTGACACAAGCCGGCTATGTTGGTGAAGATGTGGAAACCATCTTAACGCGGTTATTACAAGCTGCCAATTATGATGTGGATTTAGCCGAGCGAGGTATAGTTTTTATTGATGAAATTGATAAAATTGCACGAAAAGGAGACAATCCTTCCATTACCAGAGATGTATCCGGAGAAGGAGTTCAACAAGCGCTTCTGAAATTATTAGAGGGAACAGTTGTAAATGTGCCGCCGCAGGGAGGTAGAAAACATCCGAATCAAGAATTTATAAAAGTAAATACGCAGAATATTTTATTTATTGCCGGTGGAGCTTTTGCTGGAATTGATAGAATTATCAGTAAGCGAATCAATGTACAACCGCTAGGATATAGTGCTTCCAAAAAAGAAAAAATTGAAGAAGAAAATATTTTGCAATACGTTATTCCTACCGATTTGAAAAAATACGGATTAATTCCGGAAATAATCGGGCGTTTGCCGGTATTGACTTATTTGAATACTTTGGACGAAAAAGCCCTAAAAAGAATTTTAACGGAGCCCAAAAATGCTTTGATTAAGCAATATCAAAAATTATTTGAAATGGATGGAATTCAATTGACATTCAAAGATGATGCGTTGGATTATATTGTGAAAAAAGCTGTTGAATTCAAATTGGGTGCCAGAGGTTTGCGTTCTTTGGTAGAAGCTGTTTTAAATGAAGATATGTTTCAACTACCCGGAACGGAAACTGCAAAACTGGTCGTGGATAAAAATTATGTAGATAAGCGTTTAACAAAAACTTTATTGAATAAACTTAAAAAAGCTTCCTAAATGAAAAGATTCTTTTTTGTTCTTATTTTAGTTTTTTTATTTTCAAATATTCAGGCACAAAAATCTTTTAGATATGGAATTACTGCCGGATTGAATTTATCAACCGGAATTTTGCCCGATTTGGAATTGAATACCAACATAAACTCTATTCTTAAAGGAGATAAGGTTATAGAAGGAACACCCCAGCTGGCAGATATGGTTGCTTTATATAAAGTAGGGTTTTTTATACGATACGATGCAAAAATCGGTTCAGCAAAGTTTAATATCAATTATACAAATACCGAAATTAAAAAAATATTGGATTTAAGTGTTTTTTCTGTAAATGCACTGGATTTGCAAATGGAATATTTGGATTTTGACTTGACCTATAACTTGAATTTGTTTAAGAATTTTTATTTTTCTATCGGGTATGTTCCATCCTTGTTAATATCGGTAACTTCCGATGAAAATCCGCAAATTGAAACTTTCGATTCCAGAGTTTTATCCGGATTCGGATTTAGGTTCAATAACGGGACTACTTTAGATTTTAATGTAGTCATAGGATTAAAGGAGGTTATAGAAGGGTCTTATATTCATAATGTAATGATACCCGTAACTTTAAATGTTCCTTTGAATTGATGAACCAAGAAATTGAAATTTTATCCGAATATCTACCCGGTGAAGTTGCAGCGGAAGTTTGGCAATTGATCAAAACCGAAAAAAAATTGGTTTTAAAGATCTCCAACCGAAGGACAACAAAGTTAGGTGATTATCGGATGCTTAATTATGGGCGTCATCAGATTTCGATTAATTATGATTTGAACCCTTATCAGTTTCTTTTGACTCTTTTACACGAATTGGCTCATTATTATACCTACAAAAAATACGGAAGACGAGTAAAACCCCATGGAGCAGAGTGGAAACAAATTTTCGGAGTTTTGATTAATCGGTTTAATCGTCCGGATGTTTTTCCCCAAGAAATCATACCCATTTTAAAAAAATATGCTCAAAATCCCAAAGCATCTACAAGTGGTGATGGCAAACTATTTATCGAATTATCCAAATACGATACAAAGATAGATGATAACATGAAATATGTTTTTGAACTTTTACCCGGGAGTCTTTTTAAGTTGGAAAACGGTCAAGTTTTTGAATTGAAAGAAAAAAGGCGTACACGTTATGCCTGTATTAATATTAATAACAAAAGAAATTATTTAATCCATCAAAATGCCAAAGTATATCCTTTGGAAAATAAATCTTAAATTATGAATAAACATTATTATGGAATTATAATGGCAGGCGGTATCGGTTCGCGTTTTTGGCCCGAAAGTACCGCAGAACATCCCAAGCAGTTTTTGGATTTGTTGGGAACAGGAAAATCTTTTTTACAACAAACCTTTGAGCGTTTACGAAAAATTATTCCTGCTGACCAAATTTATATACTTACCAATGAGAAATATCGGGATATTATCTTGGAACAATTGTCGGAAATTTCCGAAAATCAAGTGATTATGGAACCCGTTATGCGAAATACGGCTCCGGCAATTTTATATGCTGCTAAAAAAATACATCAAAAAGATCCGGAAGCGGTTATGCTTGTTGCTCCTTCGGATCATTATATCGCCAATGAAGAAAAGTTTGAAGAAAATATAAACACCGCTTTTACTGCCGCACAACAAGATAATAAGTTGATTACCTTGGGAATTGTTCCCAATCAACCGCATACGGGATATGGATATATACAATATGATAAATCGGATACAAATGATTTAAAAAAAGTGATAAAATTTACGGAAAAACCCGATAGACAAACCGCCTTACAATTTCTTTCGGAAGGAAATTATTTATGGAATGCCGGAATTTTTGTATGGAGTGCTCAATCGATTTTGGAAGCTTTTCAAAAATATTTACCGCAAATGTATCAAAAGCTTTCAACCAATGATGATATTTATAATTCGTATTTGGAAAAAGATTTTATCAAGAAAAATTTTCCCGAACTTCAAAATATCTCAATAGATTACGGAATTTTGGAAAAAGCGGATAATGTATATGTTTTACCCGCTGAATTTGTATGGAATGATTTGGGTGCTTGGAATGCTATTTATGAGCAACTCAAACAAGATGATGGAGAAAATGTGGTAATCAACTCGGAAGTATTGGCTGATGAAAGTTTTGGAAATTTAATCAAAACGAATGATAAAAAGGTGGTTGTCAAAGGCTTGAATGATTATATAATTGTCGATACTAACAAAGTATTGATGATTATCCCCAGAAAAGATGATCAAAAAGTTAAAGAATATATTGAAAAATTTAAAAAATAGAGATTTATGAAAGCAGGAATTGTTGGATTGCCCAATGTAGGAAAATCAACTTTGTTCAATTGTTTATCCAATGCCAAAGCACAATCGGCAAATTATCCTTTTTGCACGATTGAACCCAATGTTGGAGTAGTAAATGTCCCCGATGAACGTTTGGAAGTATTGGAAAAATTGGTAAACCCCGAAAGAGTTTTACCTGCAACCGTTGAAATAGTGGATATTGCGGGATTGGTAAAAGGAGCTAGTAAAGGAGAAGGTTTGGGAAATAAATTTTTGGCCAATATCAGGGAAACCGATGCTATAATTCACGTTTTACGTTGTTTTGATAATGATAATATTACCCATGTGGAAGGCGATATCAATCCCGTAAGAGACAAGGAAATTATTGAAATGGAATTGCAATTGAAAGATTTGGAAACCGTTGAAAAACGAATGGATAAGGTAAAACGCAAGGCACAAACCGGAGATAAGGAAGGAAAAAAGGAATATGAAATTTTACAAAAGATTAAGGAAAATCTTGAAAAAGGAATATCTGTTAGAGCAATTGATTTTACGGACGACGAAAGAGAAAAATTTGTAAAAACTTATCAATTGCTAACCGA
>JALSPZ010000045.1 GCA_026985675.1 Flavobacteriales bacterium | reverse complement strand
GCCTTTTGCCGCTTCAACATATTTCTTTCTATTAACTGGTTTTTTTTCTCCGACAGGAAATTTTGACCCCTCTTCATAAATACGCACTTTGTGTATGGGTTTATGAGATTTGCCATCGTTAAGCTCTTGAATGTTTTTATTTAGCTCTTCAATTCCTTCGGGACTAAATGCTTTTTTAAAATCTCTTTCGCCTTTTTCATTGGTATAGTTTTTAAGATGATTTTCTAAAATCTTTTTAATGCCACTGTCGGTGATACTCTCCAAATGTTTTTTTGTGAATTTATCAGTCAATTCTGTTCTTGTTGCAGTAGCTTTTTTAAAGAAATATACTTCCACTTTTTTAATATTTTCTCCTTCAAACTTATATTTTTCTCTTTTGAAGTAAGCTACAATTTGTTTGGGATTATAGTGTTTTTTTTCTAATTCTTTTATTTTTCTATGCAGTTTATTATTCGTTAAAATGTATTTTTCGTCCAATTTTTCATTTTTTAATTTTTCAAGCAATTTAATGTTAAATGCAACTGTTTTTTTGTCTTTGATAAAAACTTGTCCAGAAACTGTTTCTTTGTGCAAAGGCTTACGGATAGCCCAGTTTTTACCTTTTTGCTCAACTAATTGCTTTTTGAACGAACCATCTTTTTGTTTTATATACTTCCAATATTTATTGTTTGTGCGGTTAATCACTCTTATGTTTTGCTTAAAACTAATGATTGTTTTTTCAAGGGTATTTTTTGCATCAACTGTAAATCCTTTCCAAGGTTTATGATAGTCTGACGGAACTTTTATATTAGTTATTTTTCCGGTCGTTTTATCTTTTTTCTGTATTTCTACAATTTTCCTAAGTTTTGACACTAAACTATAATTTTTTCTTTCTGAATTAATAGACGTTATATAATTTATATGATCTTTTGTAGTGCAAGCAATAACCAAAGCATCAAGTGCGTGATGGCGGTGGTCTATACGTTTTTTGCTAAACCCTTTTTTTAGTTCTTCCGGCACGTTGGGAATTGTTTTTCCTTGTGTGTTTAGCGTAGTAAACTCATTACTTCCTGTAAGTTTATTCATTCTTTCAAATCTGGGTAATATTATTTCATTCCAAATATCATTAAGTCCCCAGTCTTGTTTGAGTTGCGAAGTTATTGCACCTGTTATAGGAACAAGGTTTTTGCTAGTTGCTTCTTGCTCACCTTCTTCTCTTACAATATTGCTTAAAAGTCCTTTTACAAACTTGCTGATATATCGTGTATCATTCATTTGTCGCTCTATAAAACTATCGGGAATATCCTCTGAAAGCAAATTTTTAAGTTTGGTTCTGTTCTTTTTAAAATATCTTTTGCAATGTGCTTCGTATTTTTCAAGTGTTAGGAGTTGGTGTCCATCAACAATACTGCCACCTTTTTCTTTGATGTATTCATAAGCGGTTTTATTGCTTTTATCGGCATTGACTTCGCTTTCGCATATTACCTTATTATTCATTGAATTATCAAAATAGCGAGATTGAGGGATAATATGTTCTATCTGATAATCGGTTGAAAATAATTTAGTTAATGATATTGTTTTGCCGGTATAGGGCGAGATATAACCTTGTTCTAGCCAAAGTTTATATTTTTGAATATCTGTTTTTGTAGGCGTAGATTTTTGCTTACTCGGCGATTGATTTTTTCTTATTTTCATAATATCATCTTCGCTTAACTCATCATATTTAGCATCAGGGTTTTGCCAAATACCTTCTTCATATATTTTTAAAATTTCTTGATGACTAGGTGAATAATCTTTTACGCCTTCAACACCATCATTCATTAATTCTTTTAAAATCAAACGTATCCTTTCATTGGTATTTTGATTTTCAGTTACTCTTTGTGTCATTTGTTTACGTTTGTTGGCAGGGTTTTTCATTTCCCTTCCCAATTCCAAATGGATCTCGTCAAAATTGCCGTATTCTTTCCAAATATCTCTGACCGTTCGTAATGTTTCCGTTACAACCTGCTCAACAATTGGGTTTCGCAGACTGTGTTGTTTAAAGTTTTTAAGATACTTATCAATATCCTCGGGTTTTGTCCATCTGGTTACTTCGTTAAGTTCCGAATGTCTGTTATAGACGGCATAGCAAGCCTGATATGTGTTTAAACCCGTGTATGGATTTTTAGTTCTGAATGGGATAAAACTTTTTATCAATGGTCTTGGAATATCATCATCTGAAACTCTTTCAAAAGCTCTTTCAACATCTTCTTTCTTTGGCTTAACAGGTAAATTAAAAGCATTAACACGTTCCATTATATTTGTAATTCTATCCTTTACTTCTTGCGATACAGCTTGTTCGTCCCAATATTTGCCTATTCGCATCAAAGGTAAAATCTTTTTTAGTGCTTTTTCTGAGTAGGCGCCGTAATCGCTTTTAAAAGGCGGATATTTTTTGAAATTTTCAACAAAGCTATTTTCATTCAAATTGTTTTTATTAGCAAATGTTTTTAAGGCTTGTTCGTATTGGGCTTTATCTTTTACAGAATATATAATATGCCACAAATTTCGTGCGAACTCATCATTAAATTGCTGAATATCAAATCCCTCTACTTTTTTTAGTCTTGATAAAAACGTAGCCCTTGTTTCATTAGCAGGATATTTTTTATCCTCTACGTAATTCCAACGGTAATTGTCCTTATCTTTTTTGTCAATAAGATTTTGTTTTACAAAAAAGTCTATAATTTGTTTTTGTTCAATTTCCTTTTTATCGTTTAAAAAGTCAAAAAGTTTAACCCAATCTTCGTCGGTTTTTAATAGTTCGTCTGTAACATCATAATTTATTTTTGTTTTACCTTCAATTTGAGTTTCCTTTTTATAAATTTTTAGATTTTTTAGAAATTGCCATAAACGAAATTCTTGATAAAGCGGGTGTGATTTAGAAATGGCTTTTATAGGTTCATCTTTTACAAACACTTTTGTTTCCTCGCCTGTATTTTCATCGGTAACAGTTTTCCAATAAGAGCGACTTTCATATTGACAACCGCCAATGGTTGATTTTTTACTTTTTAACGGTCGTTGATAAAAAATTATATCATTGATAAAAAGGTATTTAAAATCTTTTTGTTTGATATTGTTTCTATGCGCATCATTATGAGGGTACAATTCAAATATACATTTTTCGTACAATTCATTTGTAAAAAGCTCCGGTTGTAACTCAATTTGCTTCGCAAGTATTTTATCGAGTTCCTCTTTATAATATTTTCGCTCAATGGTTTTAATGAGTTTCCCTCTGATTTTTTGATTAGGCTTTTGCAACAGAGTATCATAAATATATGTTCCTACCGTATGATTGTCAGCTTTTCCAATATATTCGTCTAGTTCTTGTTCGGTTTTCTTTTTTATGGCAACCCAATCCTTCTCCGAATCGACAGCTTTATAGGTTCTTTTTATGCTCCCGTCTTTAATTGTAGAAGTTGTTACAATAAATTCCTTTGTTTTTTCCAACCAATTTTCAGGTTTTGTAGTTTGCTTATCGTATTTCCAACCATTTGAAAAATATATATCGTAGAGCTTATCATCTTTTCCTTTAATCTTTTCACCCGTATCAATAACTTTTTCGACTTTTAAAGTTTCAAAGGTTTTTGTTTTATCTTCTTTAACTTCCTCTTCTTCTCCTCTTAATTGATAATACCCTCGTTTTTGATTAAAATTAAGAATTACCCATGCCAATTCTTCTTTTGTCAATGGTTTATAAAGTGCTTTTTTTCGTAAATAATACAAAGTCCAGTCATAAGGTATTTTTTGATTATCAAAATCTTTCAACATTTCATCAAAAGATTCATCAAAAATAAACTCATATTTTCCCTTGCTATTTTTGCGATAATTGAGTTTTACTTCTTCTTTAAACTGTCCTTTTCGTACTTCAAAATCAATAGCATTTTTGTAGTGTTCGGGTAAAAAATCAAGAATATTTAAGACTCTGTGAAGTCTTTCTCTACGTAAATTGTCTCTTTGATATAGGCGTCTTACACCCCTATAATTTGTCCTTTCTGCTGTTTGCGAAATGGATTGACCACTATCAAATTTTCCTAAAACATCTTGACTCATAGGTATTATTCGTACCCCTAAACCTTTGATATTTCCTGTCTTATTAACGAAATCCGATTGAATTACAGACCAACCAATACTATTGGTTCCAATATCTAATCCTAAAATATTTTTTGACATAATTGTGAATTTTATAATTATTGCATAAAAATAATAAATTTTTATTACAATACTTGAATTTTACAAGTTTTATGCCAAAAAAATATTTATGGATAAAAAAAATGTTGTATATTTGCACTGAAAGGAAATCACAATAAGGATTATTCCGTTGTGAAAACATTTGGTTTCCCTCTCCGCCATAAGTGGGAGGGACTTTTTTTTTCATCTCATTAGAAGCCGGCTACTCCAATTTACTATTTCTACTACTTGCCTGTTACTTGCCTGTTACTTGCCTGTTACTTGCCTGTTACTTGCCTGTTACTTGCCTGTTACTTGCCTGATACTTGCCTGTTACTTGCCTGATACTTGTTCTTAATACAAAATCGTAGCAAA
>JALSPZ010000044.1 GCA_026985675.1 Flavobacteriales bacterium | reverse complement strand
TTATGCGGACTACCGCCGTCTTTAACTTTTACAAAGAAAGTTCCAATGATGGAAGTGATAATTCCAACAGCTGCTAATACCAATGGTAATAAAACGGCATGTAATTTATTTTCACCTGAAAACTCGGGTAATCCGATAAATAAAGCACCCAACACCATAGCACTGATGATGGAACCTACATAAGATTCAAACAAATCGGCACCCATTCCGGCAACATCTCCTACGTTGTCTCCTACGTTGTCTGCAATGGTTGCAGGGTTCAAAGGATGATCTTCCGGTATTCCGGCTTCTACTTTTCCTACCAAATCCGCACCGACATCAGCGGCTTTGGTATAAATACCTCCACCAACACGGGCAAAGAGAGCAATGGATGAAGCTCCGAATGAAAATCCTGTAATTACGGTAATGACTTTATAAATATCCCAATCCATACCGGAATAGATAATAAACAATAAAGTAAGACCGGTAACTCCCAATCCTACAACCGCCATTCCCATAACACTACCTCCGGTAAAAGCAACTTCAAGCGCTTTTCCCAAACTGGTTCTGGCGGCATTTGTGGTTCTGACGTTGGCATTGGTTGCTACACGCATTCCGATAAATCCGGCAAGAGCCGAACTCAATGCCCCCATAATAAAGGAAACACCTACCAACCAAGAAGAATCTTTTCCGGCACTAAAAGCCAATAATAAAAATACTATGGCTACAAAAATCCATAAAACTTTGTATTCCGCCATTAAAAACGCCATTGCACCTTTTCTGATGTGTTTGGATATGGATTCCATCCTTTCGGTTCCGATATCTTGTTTGGCAACCCAAGCAGCACGCCAATAAGTAAATAAAAGCGCTAATATTCCAATTGCCAAGACTACATAAATAATGTTTTGAGTCATTTTTTTGGTTTTTTTAAAATTTATTGTGCAAAAGTAAGCTAAATTTTTGTTTTTTTGAAATGAATTATTACAAATACCGGTCAATCAGATAACTTTTTTATTTTAAGATTGTATATTTATAATGATTATAAATTGAAGGGCTGAATATCCTAACATTTTGATTTTAAGTTAAAAAAATTATCTTTGTGAAACTTTAAAATTTATATGATGAAATATTTTTATACTATTTTGTTTCTGGTTGCGAGTTCTTTAAATATAATGGGACAATCAACCGAAAAAATTTGGAAACTTATCAATGAAAACAAAAGAGCGGAAGCCTTCAAAATTTCAAAAAAGATTAAGCCCGAAAAAGCAAATATGGAACAATTGATCTTACAACAAATTGTTCGTTATGAAAATGGAAAATATAAAAAAGACCCTAATTTTCTACCGGCTTTTGTCAAAAAACCTGATTTTGAAAGATATTTATATGGACTTTGGAACGAAAATTACGTGTTTGGCATTTATCACCAAGAAGGATTTTATGATGATATTTTGGATAATATAGATTTTTTTAGAAAAATAAAACTTTTGGATCCTACGGTTAAATCAAGCATAGATTATGTCATAGCGATAGCAGATCGTTACAGAAACAGATGGGAACAATATTATCAAGAACAATCCAAGTTATTAGGGGTGACGGATTGGCAAGTCTGCGGAGTTTTTGAGAACTTGAACGGAAGTGGGATAGACATTCCTTATCCGCCGGAAAAACTTGCCTATTCAAAAGAAGATTTTAACGCCAATAGCAATGGAATGATCAATTGGTTTGTGCCTAAATTGGAAAAAAAAGAACCTTATACGGTAATTAATTATCCCGAATACGGTTCGGGTATAAATTATGCTCAAACTTTTTTTAAGAACGCTCAACCCCGAGAATTGATTTTTAAATTGGGAAGCAGCGGTAAGTTTAAAATGTGGTTGGATGATGCATTGCTTTTGGAACAACACGAAGATCAAACCACCGAGTTGGATGCTTACGCCGTAAAAGTAAACTTGCCGGCAGGTAATCACCGGATTTTGATTAAATTGGAAAATTATAATAATCCGGATTTTATCCTTAGAGTTTTTGATAAAGAAAATCATCTGCTTAATCCCGAAAAATTACATTTTACCACACAAGTGTTGAATTATAAAAAGTTAGATAAGAATGCTTTGAAAGCAGAAGTATTGGATAATCCTTTTGAACAATATTTTAAAAATTTAAATAATAAAAAGTTTACGCCTTTTTTCAAAGATTTTATGTTGGCTTCCACTTATATGAGAAATGAAAGAACGGATGAAGCAAAAAAAATCGTTTTGAAAAATCTAAAAAAATACCCCAAAAGCACTTTGCTCAGAAAAATGTTAGTAGATATTTATTATTCGGAAGGAGATGAAGTGAGTGCAAAGGAAGTTACGGAAAATATCAAAAGAGATGATAAGGAAAGCCCTTATGTTTATTTATTAATGATTCGCGATACCGATAAACTTATGAAAATGCCGTTGGAAGAAATGAATGAAAAATTGGATAAAATCGTTAAAGCGATAGATTTTGATATGGTAACTATATTGGCTGATTTTATGAAAGCCGCACGCTCCGGGAATATGGATCGCTTAAAAAAAGTTATGGAAGAAGGATATAAACGTTCCGAACAAATTCAAAATACGGATTTAATGGTAACTTTTGCCAGTGTTTACGGACAGGCATTCAACCAAAAAGAAAAAACACTTGATTGGCTATCCAAAGCCGAAAATGAATTATTCGACGAAAATATCTATAATGTTCAAGGCAATATTTATAACGAACTCAATGAAAAAGATAAAGTCATTGCATTAGACAAAAAATTGATAAAATATGTTCCTGATTTATTATCATATAAAGAAAAAATTATAGGCGATTTGTTTGACCAGCAAAAATATCCGGAAGCTTTGCCTTATATAAATGAAGGTTTGGAACTTTTCCCTTATTCTTATAATTTTATGAAATACAAAGGAGACGTTTATTTACAAAAAGACGATAAAAAAGAAGCTTTGAAGTGGTATGAAAAATCTTTTAGTTACGATTCGGGAAATTATGATTTGCGAAAAACCATTGATGATCTCAAAAAACAACCCGACCCCATCAAAGATCTTAAATTGCAAAAACCTTATGAATATATTGCACAAAAACGAGGAAAAAAGAGAAAGGAAAAGAAAGATTTCAATATTTTATTAAGTTCAAAAAACATTCAACTTTTTAATGAAGGAGGTAACCGTATCCAGAGAACTTTTATTTATGAAGTTACTTCTCAAAAAGGAGTCGAACGTTTGAAAGAGATCAATTTGGGTTTGGACTATAATTATGTTATTAATAAATCCGAAATTGTAAAACCCGATGGTAAAATCGTGCCCGCCGAAAAGTCCGGTTCCAGTTTTGTTTTTAATAATCTTTCCATAGGAGATGTGATATATATTGATTACGAAAAGGTTACCAACAAAACCGGTAGATTTTACAAAGATTATTATAACAAAATAAATTTTGAATCCTTTTATCCTTTGGATAATGTAGTGTATAGAATTATCACTACTCCCAAAAGAAAAATTTCATATCAATTTGACAATGGAAAATTACCGGTAAAAACCAAAAGAAACGGAGCTTATAAAATTTACGAATGGTCAAAACAAGATGTTGAAGCCTTGCCCAATAGCGAAAATTATCGTCCCAACTTATATGAATTTGCTCCGACCTTGTATGTAAGCACTATCAAAAATTGGAAAGAAATATCCAATTGGTATGCAGATTTGGTAAAACCGCAAATAAAATACACACACGTTGTAAATGAGCTTTTTAATAAACTTTTTCCTAACGGAACGGCAAATTTAAGTGATGAACAAAAAGCGAGAAAAATTTACAATTACATTACCGATAGTCTTACTTATAGTTATGTCAGTTTTAAACAAAGCGGTTTTGTTCCGCAAAGACCTGCCAAAACCATCAAAACCAAGCTTGGCGATTGTAAAGATTTTTCCACGCTTTTTGTGGCATTGGGACGAAAAGCGGGCTTAAAAACCAATATCGTTTTGGTATCCACCAGTGATTACGGAAGAAAAAATTTGGTATTGCCCGCCATAGATTTTAATCACGCAATTGTAAGAATTTTTATCAACGGCAAAGAACATTATCAAGAATTGACCAATAAATATTTGCCTTTCGGTTCTACTCCCAATTCATTGATAGATGCATTGGCGCTCAATGTGCCTTTTCAATCGTCCGAAGACAATAACAATCAATTGTTCTTGCTAAATAAAGACATAAAAACAGATAACCGAAGATATATAGACGCAAAAATTCTTTTGGACGACGGCACACAAGCTTTGGAGATAACCAATCGTTCTGTAAATAACAACGGATATTACAGAGAAATGTTTGAGGAAAAAAATCCGAAAAAACTCAAACAAAATTTGGAAAAAAATTATGAACAAAAATCCGATTTGGATTTAAATTTAAAGGACTATAAGGTTATCAAAAATGATAAAAACGATCCGGAATTTGTATTTCGTTTGAATTTTACGGCGGATAATTCACCACAAAAAATCGGTAAATTGAAATTGTATAAACTACCACGCTTACAATATATTTATACAAAGGATTTGATTAATACCGAAAAAAG
>JALSPZ010000043.1 GCA_026985675.1 Flavobacteriales bacterium | reverse complement strand
AAAATCATTGTTCCGTTGTTTTTACGGGCAAACAAATAGTTAAACAATGCGGTTCTAACGCCACCCATATGCAAGGGACCGGTAGGACTGGGAGCAAATCTGACTCTAATATCTTTGTTCATCTTTGTTTTTTTTGCAAAGCTAATAAATTTTAAGGTAGGAGGTTTGATTTATGATTTATGATTTTCCATCATATTTGGAGATATTCTCCTTCGTTTAACCCGAAAAATTCATAGGTTTTCGTGATGAAAAGTCAAAATACCAATAAAATTGGGAAGCACAGGAATTTTTTAGTGAAATAATTGTAGCCCAATTTTGAGGTAAATAAATTTCGAGCATTTTCAATTATAGCAGGTAGTTTGGCTTTGTAATAGAAAATGTATGAATTTTTCGGGTTAACGTTTTCGGTATTAAACAATGTGTTATTTTTTACGAAAGATTTTAATTCCAAGTTTTTGTAATTTCGTTTGCTTCTTTAAGTTTTGCAGAAAGAGACTGTGCTTTTGCCTTTAATAATAATTTTCTACCTTCCAAATTACGCGTATATATCAACTGACAATCACCTACATATTTTTTCCAGTCTATTTCAAAATATTCTGCATATTTTTTGTTATATGACAATTTTTCGGGGACTGCGTGATAGTCAATTTGTTGAATCAATTTCAATTTAAAGTTTTTACGAACAATCAAATAACGTGGATTTTCAATAGGTTGTAAAATTTCATTTAATGATTTGATAAAAACAGTTTGTTCATATACTTCGGCATTATTCAAATAGCAATATATTGCTCCCAATTCATCTAAATATGCTGTTACCCTAATATTTTCATTATTACTTATTTCTCCTAAATATTGTAAGGACGAAAGCAATGCTTTTCCCAAGTTTTCTATATCTTTTGATATATCCCTGTATGAAATATACATTACAAAATATTTCCAAGTTATTTTGCCGAAATAGAATATCGAACCCAGGATAAAGCTTATCAGAAAAAAATATAATGCCTTGACATTCAAATTCAGCAAATTTTTAATTAATCCCAGAATTGCATCGAAAAAAAACCAAGCAAAACTTGAACTGATTAAAATAGATAAATTTCTCAATGTTGCGGTATAATATAGCTTTTTTATTTTGTAATATTTTTTTTTATCAATAGGAATTTTGATTTCCTTGTTGATAATTTTTCCTCTTCCCAAAGAATTTAACCACTTTAAACGGACTTTTTCTCTATTTTCCGCTTCAATGATCATTTTTTTGTTTAATATTTTAATATCTGCTTCTCTTATATCCGAAGGAATTCCCATTCTGTTCAATCCGCTTTCTATTCTTTCAATATTTCCAAAGGACACACCGACAAATGTATCAAAACGGCGTTTTAAAATATTATAATCTGTTCCGTTATCTGCCGAATAAGGATCAATAGTAACCAAATGCCATATATTTGCAACCTTTTCCTTGTTTTTTAAGTCTGTTCTGATAGCCCTTCCTCTCATTTGATTTGAAAGCACAAAAGACCCCACACTACTGGCTAATATCAACGTATTTATTGAAGGAGCGTCCCAACCTTCGCCTAATAATGATGTTGTGCCTATAAGGACATCGATATCTCCGTCTTGAAAAATTTCGGTTATCAAATAAACCAAATTATTCTTTTTTGATGAACTTACCTTTACATAATTATCATCATAAGTCAAGGCAGATGTCTTGATACCGTCAAAACCCAATTTCTTGGCTTTTGTCTTTAATTTTTCAAGAATATCTGAATGTATAATAATAATTGAGCCGCTTAATACGGCAATTCTAATTTTATCATTGTTTTGTCGTCTTAATTTCTCAAAAATAGGAATAACGCCTATTTTATCCAGTTCCAAATCATTCGTTTTTTTATTGACAAGGTATTCTTTTCTGATATAATCGGTCATTATAACCATTCGCAATTTATCTTGTAGCGATTTGTACTCCAAATCTACTATTTCTTTTATACTTTCCAGTTTTGATATACTGCGATGTAATAGACGGGTTATATGATTATTCAATTTAAACTCAACTTTACTTGTTGCCAGAACACCTGCGTGTTTTAATTTTCCGATTAATTTTTCTTGATGCACAAGGTATTCATCCGAAATAAGGTCTTCGGTAAACAAATAGTAATTCAAAACTTTTTCCAAAAACGAATAATCCATCGAAGGGATTGTATATTTTTTATCTCCAATTACTTTAAAATGTTCCGGTTCAATTGTAATACTTGCATTTTTTAAATATACCAAAATAGCAATATACACTTCCAGATTTGTATATATCCATTCCAAATTTTCAAGCGGATTGACTATAAAATCAAGTGTTTTAAAGGTATTTATTATGGTTTCGTCTGTTGTTAATTCATTATATAAATCATTAATCTTTTTATGTCTATCCATCAAACGCTTTCCTTCGTTTTTTGAAGGAACCGAAAAATATATATAATCCTGATGTGGGCAGAGATTTTTTTCTTTTACCAGTTCAGGAACATAAATTTCGGCATCAATGGGTCCGTTCAAATTGATGTAATTTCTCCATTCGGTTGCGGTAACATCGTAGGGTGGAGTAGCGGTCAATCCGATACAAGTGGTATCTAAATTGTTTTTCAATTCAAACAATGCTTTCCACCAAGCATTTTTCAAATGATGTGCTTCATCAAAAACCAAGGTTTTAATTCCGGTTTTTTTTAGTAAATTCAGAACTTTGGCTTTTGTTTTTACTTGCTCATCATTATTTTTCTTTTCCGAAAATACGGAATATAAGGATTGATAAGTCGTTACCGTAAGTAATTTTGGCTCTTTTATATTCTCTGATATCCAATCGGGTTTTTGATTCGTTTGTAAAAATAACTCAATAAAACGTTGAATCCATTGGTCTCTGATGGTTAATGTTGGTGCGAGTACCAATGTAGGTTGATTTAATCTCAAAATGACTTCCAGCCCTAGCACGGTTTTACCCGAACCCGGCGGTGCAACAATGTGCAAATGCGAATCTTCCAACAGATTATTCAATGTATCAAGAACCCTTTTTTGATATGTCCGCCAAGGATATTTGAACTTTATATTTTCAGGATATTTTTTCATTTACTTTCCGCCAATTTTAAAGGATTTTGTTGCAATAATAAACACATTTTATCATATATTTCAGGATATTTTGATTTAAATATTTCCGGCGTTTCAAAAAAATGTTCAACCAATACGGGAAATGTTTCGTATTCGGTATAAAACAAATATGCTCTAAAATATTTTTCTTTAATAATCATTTCTTTGTTTTCTTCTACTGTTTTCATCAAGCTTTTATAATTTTCCATAAATTTCTTACCGCAATTATCATAGGATTTTTGCATCGTATAAAAAAGAGCGTGAGCAAGTTCGTGTAAACCCAGATTAAGATTATCGGTTTTATTGCTCATTCCGTCTAAAAAATCGTCTTTTGCCATTGCAATGGTTCTTAATCCGGGGTTTGTTTCTCCAATTTGTTTTTCGCCGGTATATGGTGAAGTAAACTCGTCGGGATACATCAAAATATGGTCAAAATCACCTAAATCGTAGCAATCCAATCCAAAGCTTAACTTTGCTTGGTTCATTGCAATTAATACGTCTAATTTACGATTTTCCTCTTCGCTATCTCTGATATGTATTTCGTAATCATTTATTAAAAAAGCAACTCTTTTTAGGAATTTTCTTTTGAGTTTTTCGGGTAATTTATTGTAGTAATGACAATTTTTTTCTATCAATTTAACATCCTTTTCTTTTAATGGTTTTACGTGGTTTTTTCGAAAATCGCTTTCAAATAATATATCGACTATAAAAAGTAAAATTTCTACTATGTAATATCCCATTTTTGATTTTTTTTAGAAAAGTAATGCCGTTAGTTATAATAATTCTTTTTTAATATTTTTCAGATACGGATAGTTCGTCCCAAAAATCAGTTTTTTCAAGGGTAATCATTTCTTTTAATTTTTCGATAAATTCAAAATTTTCAATTTTAATTATCATATTAATTAATTCAAGTTTAGAAGTACGAATGTCCATAGCAGAAAGATTTATTGCCACAAAGATAAGTTTTTTCAATAAAAAAACTATGTGATTTTGTACTTTACGCCATATCAGTCATTTATGATTTCAAATTTTTGATTTCAGATTTTTGATTTAACACAAAACTATAACTTCCCGCTTCCCACTTCTTTCAACATTTTTTTATTTCTCGCAACGCCGCGGGGCTTTCATTTCCTTCAAGGTCTCCAAGCACCTTGAAGGTATGTTTATCATCGCTAATTCATTATTCAATTCAATATTTCAATTTTTATCACTTGCTTTTTGCTTGTTTGTATACCTTGAAGGATTGTAAAACCTTCAAGGAAGGCTTTTGTTTCGGTCGTCCGTCATCAAACACCATTAACAATTAACCATTCAGCATTCACCATTAAATCGTATCTTTGCAACAACAAGTTTTTAATTTAATGCAACAAAACAGCTATCAAAATATTAAATCGAAACTCAATCAATTTCAAAAAAAATATTTTTTAAACGAATTGATAAAGGGAAT
>JALSPZ010000042.1 GCA_026985675.1 Flavobacteriales bacterium | reverse complement strand
TCCAATGATGAACAGCCGGCAATACATTTTTCAATTCATAAGTATTTTATTATTGATGACAGCTTGTCATCCTAAGAAAACTACTAAAATTGATGATGATTTCTGGTTACAAAATTTGCCGGTAAATGCAAGTTATTCGTTTCGAATCAATAAAAAAATCCCTGCCGAACAAATTCATTTGTCTGTTTTGGATGAATATTTAGCCGGTAGAGATAAAAAATTTATTGACCGCATAGATTTTAAAATTCCTTATGCCATTCATATTTTTCAAAAGGATGCAAAGTTGAAATCCTTCTTGGTCATAGGCAAAAGTCATAATTTTGATAAACTTTTTAACGAAAAGACAAGTGATTATAACGGAATTTCGATATATCAATCGGTTTTTCAAAAACAGCCATATTATGCTTTTCAAAAACAAGGTATTTTATATGTTTCCAATCGTTCATTGACTTTGGAAAATATAATTAGAAATTTTGTTGGCGTTCAAAAAACCGATAGTTTGACCTTGAAAATCAATGAACTGTTAGACCCCAATTCCGATTTGAACTTGATTCAATTTTCGAACAATATCCGTCCGGATTCTTTTAATCGCTCGTTGATAAAAATTTCACCGGATGAAATTGACCGTGTGGAAGGATTTGATATAGTGGATCATACTAAAGATTTATATACCGGAATAGCTCTTTACACTACAGAAGATTTTACGGCTCTTTTTGAGAATATAAATCCTTTGGAACATAAAAATTTTGATTTAATACCGGTTTCGGTTTCACAATTTTCTCTGTTTTCTACTGATGATTGGATAACTTTTTTTAATAATTATAACAATTTTTCTCATAGTGCCGGACGTATGAGTGAAATGGAAAAAAATGTCTGGGAAAGTTTACAATCGGTTCTTTTGATAAAGGAAAATCACAATTTTGCTTTGATATTGGATTTGGGAGATATAAATGATTTTCTAAAAGATAAGCCTTTGGAAGAAAATTTTATGGGATATTCCATAAGAACTAACCAAGGAAAATTAAAGATTGTGGAAATTTTGGATAAAATTTTTCCGGTTTCCGGTTTTAAATATTTTCTGGAAAGAGATAATAAAATCATATTAACACAAAATATATCATATTTACGCAAACTCATTGTTGATATAGATAATCATAATACACTGGCTTATGATAATTCTTTTAAAAAGATTATTGAAGAAAGTCCCGCCCAAGAACATTGGATAAATTTTCTAAAAACCAATGAAAAATATATTTATAAATCTTATAATAAAGACGATAAAGCCATAAGTATTAGTTTGTTAATTGAGCCGGTTGGTAAGCAAAATATATCCGGAATTGAACAATTTTTATCGATGGATTTGGATGATGTTCCCGTTATTCGTCCGCAATTGGTTTATAATTATAAACATAAAACTTACCGGATTGTTTATCAAAACCAGAAAAACGAATTGATTTATGCCGATATGTCGGGAAAAATATTGTGGAAACGTGATTTGGGCAATAGAATTTTGGGAAAAATTCATACGGTGGATATTTATCGAAACGGAAAAACACAATATACTTTTTTAACGCCGGATAAATGGTTTATCATAGATAGATATGGAAGAGATGTGGAAGGATTTCCGGTAAAATTTTCTGGAATTTCCAAAGGATTAAGTGTATTTGATTATGATAAAAACCGTAAATATCGGTTTGGGGTTACACAAGGCAAAAAATTTTCATTGTTTGATAATAAAGGAAAAAAAGTAAAAGGCTTCAAGGTAAAAACCAACTCTGATATTCAATTTCCGCCACAACATTTTAGAATAAGCTCAAAAGATTTTATTGAAATACAAGAATCCGACGGACAACTGAATTTATTGGATAGAAGAGGTAATACACGTATAAAAGTCGATGAAAAATTTGATAATTTGGAGCAAGATTGGAAGATTTATCATAAGAAATTTATCAATATTTTGGACAATGGCAAGATTATTTCGATAGACTTAAAAGGAAAAATCAAAAAAGCCGATTTGAATATCGGAAAAACTATTCGTTTTCAAACCGGATATAATCATTTTGCTGCTGTATCCGATAATAAGTTATTGATAGATACTAAGATTTATCCTATCGATTTGGGTAACCATCAAGAGCCGTTTATTTATAAAACTGCTAATGGAAAAATATTGATTTTTATTTCGGACCAAGAGAATAAAAAAATATTTGCCTACAACACCAAAGGTCAATTACAAAAAGGTTTTCCCGTTATCGGACAAATGGTTTTGGATGTTAAAAAGCAAGGAAAAACCAATTATCTTTTGATTTATGATGCCAGCCAAAATATTTTAATCTATAAGTTTTGATTTTTCCTGTTGACGAAATTTGAGTATAGCCATATTCAGTTCGTGTCCCAGTAAAAGTAAAATGGCATTAAAATAAATCATCAGTAACAAAATAAGAAAAGCACCAATTGAACCATAAAGTTGATTATATCGGTTGAAATGTTCAATATAATATTGGAATAAATTAAAGTTGATAATGATTAACAATGTAGTCATTATACTTCCCGGAGATATAAATTTTAGTTTTTTCCCTTCACGTGTTCCATAATAATAAATTAAGGAATTGGAAATCAATATCATCAAGAAATAAAAAATTTTTTTACCCCACAGCACCCAAAAATTATAATCTTGTATGATTCCGTTTTTTTGCAATTGATACACAATGATAATTTCAAAATATATAATGGCAATCAAAGTGATAAATAAAATTACGACCAATACAAAAGAAAGTCCGGCAGCCACAAAATATTGCTTAAAGAAATTTCTTCGGTCTATAATTTTATGAACGGATTCTTCAAAGCTTGTTAATACTGTATTTACACCATTAGTCATAAAAAAGAAAGATAACAAGATACTGAATGAAATCAATCCTGTTTTGGGTTTGGTGGCTATATCATAAATAATTCCATCCATTAAATCCCAAGTTTTTGCAGGCAAAATATCGTGAAAAAAAGCCATAAAATCCTCTTGGAAACCGGAAATCGGAACCCAAGGAATGATAGAAAGCGTAAAGAGTAAAAACGGAAACAAAGCCATAAAAAAACTATAAGCAATAGCCCCTGCTCGGATCGTAATAAAACCTTTAAAAATACCTTCCCAATAAATACTCAAAAGATCATAAAAACTCATTCCGGAAAAACCGGGGACGGGAATTTTTTGGAGATAATTTTTTATTTTGTTTTTTAAATTTTTAATCAAATCAAAAAGCTTTTAAACTAAAATCCATATTTTTAACAGAATGGGTCAATGCACCAGATGAAATATAATCTACTCCGCATTCGGCATATTTGAGCAATGTTTCTTCTGTAATACCACCGGATGCTTCGGTTTCATATTTCCCATTGATGAGTTTAACGGCGGTTTTCAAATCATCAAAATTGAAATTATCCAGCATAATGCGGTCAACTTTTCCCACACGTAAAACTTCTTTTACTTCATTCAAATTTCGAGTTTCTATTTCAATTTTCAAATCCAGATTTTTTTCTTTCAGATATTGACGAGTTTTAAGGATAGCTTTTTCGATACCGCCTGCAAAATCTATATGGTTGTCTTTGAGCATAATCATATCATACAAGCCAAAACGATGATTGGTTCCGCCACCGATTTTTACCGCCCATTTTTCCAATGCACGAATACCGGGTGTAGTTTTTCTGGTATCAAGAATCCGTGTACGGGTATCTTGTAAAATTTTGACGTATTTATTAGTTTGTGTTGCAATGGCACTCATTCGTTGAATTGCATTCAATACTAAGCGTTCTGCCATAAGTATGGAACGTGATTTACCTTCAACAATAAGAGCTATATCACCATAACGGACAAAACTACCGTCGGGTAAATCTACAGTTATTTTAAGGGTGGAATCAATATAATGAAAAACTTGTTGAGCAAAATCCACTCCGGCTATGATTCCATTGTCTTTGACCAATAGTTTGGCTTTGCCTTTTGCATTTTCGGGAATACAAGCTAAAGAACTATGATCGCCGTCCCCGACATCTTCTCTTATGGCATTTTTAATAATTATATCGATTTCTTGTTGAAACTTTTGTTGGCTTATCATAGAATTTTTATATTTGAACAACAAAGATGATATAAGTTTTATTAAGTTCCAAATTTATAAATGAAGATTTAAAGAAATATTGTCAATTCCGTCCTAAATATTTTTTTTAAACAAAAATAATATTTTGATTTATAATAAGTTGAGTGTATTTTTAAGCATTAGGGGGTTAAATTCTCAGGCAAATGAATTTAGCCTTATCGGCATACGAGGATTTTTCGTAAAATTTGAAGTGAATGGAACGTAAAACTGTCTGCTGTTTGAGGTTGTGTTAATGCTGTATTTAGAAAAAATATTCAACCGAGTTCAGACAGTTTAGTGTAATGAACAAAAAATTTAGAAAAATACTCGTCAGCCTAGTGTCTTGTCAAGTGTATGATATTGTATAAGTCGTAGTAATTTTTGTGGAGAGCAAGGCATAAATTTTTCAGCATAGTCGTAGCTATGGTTAAAAATTTTAACGAAGCTATCTGCAAAAAGAACAAGACTTGGTGCGACAGAATATACTT
>JALSPZ010000041.1 GCA_026985675.1 Flavobacteriales bacterium | reverse complement strand
ACTTTGACATTAAGTTGGGTAGGAATAGGAACGATATTGTTTTTTTGGATACTATCTTTGAATTTATCAAAATTTCAATCTTTAATAGTTATATTTTTCGGATTTATATCGGGTTTGGGTTATATCGGGATTGCAGTAAATCCGGTGGATATACATTTTTCCGCACATATTTTTTGGGGAAAAATTGCTTTTTTTAGTTTTTATTTTACTTTAATTTTAACTTGGTTTTCCGGATATAAAAAATTAGGATTTAAACAAAAGTTTTATTTGGTAATTTTAATTATTTTCTTATCAGTTTATTTATACTTACAACTTACTTTACCTAAAACAACAAGTGAACAAATATTGGCAACCAAAGTTATTGCGCAAAAGATAACTGTTTTCGCTCAGCTTCTATTGGCTATTTTATTATTACAAACAAAATAAAAAAGCCGGCGCAAAACCGGCTTTAAAAATTTATAAAATAATTTATTTTTTATCTTCTTTTTTTGTTAAATCATACATAACCGGAGTAGCTATGAATAACGAAGAATAAGTCCCGACAATTACCCCGACTATCAACGCAAATACAAATCCTCGAATACTTTCTCCTCCCCAAATAAAGATTGCAATTAATGTTAATAAAGTGGTAAAGGATGTATTCAGTGTTCTGGAAAGTGTGCTATCCAAAGCCAAATTGATTGTTTTGTAGAAAGACCAACGATGATGTTCTCTCATATATTCACGTATTCTGTCAAAAATAACTACCGTATCATTTAATGAATAACCGATAACCGTAAGGATTGCTGCAATAAATGCTTGGTCGATTTCCATATTAAACGGCATTATTCTCCAAGTGAGAGAGAAAATACCCAAGACAATCAATACATCGTGGAATACGGCAACAACAGCTCCGGCACTAAATTGCCATTTTTTGAATCGAAGCAAGATATACAAGAATACTACAAATAATGAACCGATAATGGCATAAACCGCTCCTTTTTTGATATCATCCGCAATGGTTGGTCCCACTTTGATAGACTGCATACGACCAATAGTCTTATTATCCTCGCTACTGATGAAATCTTTGTAGGTATAATTGGCAGGGAAATACTTTTTCAAACCTTTGAATAAAGCGGTTTGAACTTTTTCATCTATATTCTCTCCTTCTTTATCTATTAGGTATTTAGTGGTAATTTTCAATTGATTGTTACCTCCGTAAATTTTAACATCGGGGATTAATTTGTGTCCTTTTTCATCGACAAATTGAGCCGCTAAATCGCTTTTAACTTCTTCGGGATTGATGTTTTTATCAAAGGCAACGATATAGGTTCTTCCACCGGTGAAATCAACTCCCGGGTTCAATCCATTGGTAAGTATGGAGAACAGACCGATTGCGATTAGAGTTCCCGACAAGATATATGCTTTTTTTCTTTGTTTAAGGAAGTCAAAGCTAACATTATCAAATAATCCTTTGGACAATTTGGTATCAAAAGTTAATTTTTTTCCTTTGGCAACATACCAGTCAATCAAATAACGAGTAATGAATATTGCAGTAAATAAGGAAGTAAGAATACCAATAATTAAAGTAGTAGCAAAACCTTTGATAGGTCCGGTTCCGAAGAACAATAGGATAATACCTGTTAATAAAGTGGTAATATTGGCATCTAAAATGGAAGACAAGGCATTGCTAAATCCTGCATCAATTGCTTCCAATTGATTTTTACCTCTACGCATTTCTTCACGGATACGTTCAAATATCAACACATTAGCATCCACTGCCATACCGATAGTTAATACGATACCTGCTAAACCGGGAAGGGTAAGCACAGCATTTAAGCTGGCTAATATTCCGAAAATGAACAAAATATTCAATAGCAAAGCAACATCGGAGAATATACCGGCTTTTCCGTAATATCCGAACATCCATAAGAAAATAAGGATAAATGCAAAAATGAATGACATCTTTCCACCTTCAATTGCTTTTTTACCTAAGGACGGTCCAACAATTTCGGATTGAACGATATCAGCTTTTGCGGGAAGTTTACCGGCACGTAAAACATTAGCCAAATCTTTTGCTTCTTCAATGGAGAAGTTTCCGGTAATCTCTGAACGTCCACCCGAAATAGGTCCGGATGTAACACCGGGAGCAGAGTAAACGATATTATCCAAAACAATGGCTATACCGTTTTTATTTTGAAAAGCTTCTCCGGTCATTTTTTCCCAAACTTTGGCTCCTTTGCTGTTCATTTGCATAGTAACAGCCGGTTTACTCATCATATCAAAACTTTGTTGAGCATCAACAATAACATCTCCGCTTAAAGGAGGTATATTATTGCGATTTCCTTTTATAGCATATAGATAAACATACGTGTCTTTTTTATTTTGGAATGGTTTTCCCCATAAAAATTTAACGTGTTTAAGATTTTCGGGGAGTAATTTTTTTGCTTCCGGACTTTTAAGTAATTTATTAACTTTGGCTGTATCCTTTACTGCTGCTAATGCAACTCTGGAAAAATTACCCGGTTGAAGATATTTGAAAAGCGGATCTTCTTTTTTAACATCTACCAACAAGCTGTCAGTGTCGGTTTGTTTAACCGGTTCTTTTTGCTTGTAATATTCATTGAGTTGTTGTAAATAGGGAAGTACTTCTTTAGCATTGTAGGTATGCCAAAATTCTAATTGAGCTGTACTTTGCAACAATTTTTTGACCCGTTCAATATCTTTTGCTCCTGCTAATTCAACCAATATTCGACCGGATTTTCCCAATCTTTGGATATTGGGTTGGGTTACCCCGAATTTATCTATCCTTTTACGAAGCACTTCAAAAGCACTTCCCATAGCATCATCAACCTTTTGGGTTATAACTTTTTTGACTTCATCATCGGACATATTGAATTTTACTACATCCGAAAGATTTTTATTTCCAAAAATATCGGGGTCACTTAATTTTACTTTATTTTTTGCTTGGCTGTTGATTTTATCAAAAGCTTCAAAGAAAAGTTCCAAATAGGGTTTTTGGCTGTTTTTTTGCATCTCGGAAGCTTCTTCAAGTGCTTGATTAAAAACGGGGTTATCCGTATGGTTTGCTAGATTTTTCAAAATGTCTTTTACGGATACTTGAAGGATAACATTGATACCTCCACGTAAGTCCAAACCCAAATTCATTTCCCTGTTTTTCAAATCATTATAGGTAAAATCAGCTCCTAATAAACTGAAAACAGGTTTATTCGCCAAGGAATCCAAATATTGTTTTTCTTTGGAGTAGTCCCCTTTTGCAAATTTTCTGGCTTCTTTACGGATTTGGTTACTTTTAAATGTAAATGTTAATTGATAAATACTTAATGCAGCCAATATTGTGGCAAACACTAATACAAGTCCTTTATTTCGCATTCTTCTTAATTTTTCAGTTCATTTTTCATTTTACGTGCGGCAAAGATAATTTTTTAGCTTTTATTATACAATAATTTTTAAATAATTATTGAAAAGTATAACTAAAACTTAATGCCGGATAATTTTTATTATTTAATTTTATACTACCTAAACTCAATTTGGCTTTTTTCTTTGCATATTTATATCGTATTTTATTTTGTTTTTCTTCCAAAACATATTTTCCGTGAATCCAATCATAAAAATAACTTCCAACCATTAAAACTACCGAAGTATAAGCAACAATTTTATCACCGGTTGATGTATTATTCCAAAAAGTATAATTGTCATATAAAACAATGTTAAAAAGGGATTTATTATTCAGTGCAAGATAAGCCCAAGCTCCATAACCCAAAGCACGTGTTCCCAAAATGTAATAAGCGGTCTTTTTTTCTCCAATTTTAAAATGAACGTGACCGGGTAAAATAGTAGCAATCATCATATCTTGCATACGTAGATTGGTCCCAAGGATTTTAAATTCTTCATAAGTCATTTCCTTGGATATATCTGGGATTTTGTAATTACTGTTATCGGTTTTTTTATAAATATCCAAATCTTGTGAAAAGGTAAAATTTATCCAGCCAATAAAAATTAAAATGCCTATTTTTTTCATTATCAAACATTTATAATTAATAGTCCAAAGAATTTAAGTAATTTAGTTTTTTTATCCAAAAATCTAGTATTTCCTTATTTTTCTTTATGTTTTTTTCTACTTCTCTTTTAAAAGGATTATTCTTATCCCCTGTAATTATAAACATAGCATTGTTTTCCAATTGTTGGATTTCTTTTTGGATATTTTCAATTTTTTGACGAACAAATCTTTTTTCTTGATCCAGTTTATAAAATTCTTCATTTTGGTAATAATCATCTACAAGATTCTTAAACTTCAAGAAACTAAGTTCTCTTTTGTCAATATTTAATTTATCATAAAGAGAATTGATAAATTTGTTAAATTTTACATTAATATAATATTTGTTTTTAGGAACGCTTCCCAACTCATTCCATTCTTGTTGAAGTTTTTTGATATCTTCTATGGAATATTTTTCATCTTCGGAAACTTCTTTGAATTTATCTTTAAGTGATTGCAGGTATTCTTTTTTCTTGATAAAATTTTCAAATTCAATATTTTGTGCTTTTCTTAGATGTTGGTGATATCTGTCAAAATAATAATTACAAGCCGTTCTAAATTGATTCCAAATTTTTTCTGAAGCTTTTTTAGGAACATGCCCGATTTTTTTCCATTCTTCTTGTATTTCTTTGTATTTGGCCGTAGCAGTTTCCCAATCTTCGGAATCTTTGAGTTCTTCGGCAATTTTGATCAACTCTAATTTTAACTCCAAATTTTTCTTTTGAAGTTCTTTGAGAGATTTGTAATAATTATTTTTTTGTTTATTAATTTTTTTGAGTTCATCTTTAAAAGCTGTCCAGATTTCTTCACGATTTTTTCTGGGAACAAAACCTATTTGATAAAACTCTTCTCTTAAACTTTCTACTTTTTTAATGGTTTCTTGCCAAGCTTTATGAGCATCGGGAAGGTCATCAGCAATGGCTTTCAATTGTTCAATAATTTCTTGTTTCTTAACTAAATTGTCAGCAAATTGTTCTTTTAAATTTTTATAAAATTCCCTTCTTTTATCATGAATTTTTTTAGTAATTTCTTTAAATTCTTGCCAAATTTCTTCTCTATATTGTTTAGAAACGGGACCAGTTTCTTCCTTCCATTTTTTATGTAGATTTTGTAATTCTATAAAACTGTAATGAATATCATCTTGTTCTAATAAAGCTTTTGCTTTTTCAATAATTTGCTTTTTTTCTTCAAGATTTTGTTGGAAAACTTTATCACGATAATCTCTATCCAAGTCTAATAAATCATAAAATCTTTCTTCATGATGTTTAAAAGTTCTCCAAATATCGGAATAAGCGTTCCTTGGAATTGGGCCGGCTGTTCGCCAAGCTTTCTTGATATCTTTGAATTTGTTTAACCTTTGTTCAAAATTGTATTCGGTAGAATCAATTATTTTTTTTAATTCTTCAATGATATCTTTTCTTTTTTCAAGATTTTTTTCCAGTTCTTCTTGAATTTTTGTATAAAATTCTTTGAGTTGTTTTTTATAATTTTTGATTAACCGGTCAAATTCCTTTTTAATTTCTTCTTCTGCAACAGGTTCATTTTCTTCTGCATTGGCTAGCAGTGCTTGATATTTTTCTTCAAAATTCTCTTGAATTCCGGCTAAATGTTTTTTTATTTTTTGAACGGGATTTTCGGCGATTAGTTTTTTGGCTTCTTCCAAAAGTGATTTTAAGTCCAAGTCTTTGTAAGAGAGAAAAGGAATGCTATGAGGTTCATCTTCATGATTTTCGGAAGCGGTAGCCATATTTTGTTCAATTTCATCTACTACTTCGTCAACTGACTTTTCTTCTAAATTTTCAGTTTCGTGAACATCTAAAAGTTTGTGTTCTTCAGTTTGTTCAATTTCATTGTTGGTTTGATTTTTCTGAGCTTCTAACTGCTCATTCTTTCCATCTGCATCGTGCAGGTTTTCATTTCTTTCTTCTACCATAGTGAATTTTTTTTCTTTGGTTTATTTAAGTGCGAAATTTAATAATTTTTTTTCAAATATCAGCAATTTTCATTATTCCATATTTCCCAAGCTTTTTCTGCTTGTAAATGTAACATTTTCAGCCCATTAATAATACTTGCTCCTTTTTTTTCAGCGGTTTTTAAAAAAGCTGTTTTATCAGGATTGTATATTAAATCGTAAAAAAGATGATTTTTTGTGATAAAATCGTATGGGATTTTAATTTTTTTATTGATATCCGGAAAGGTTCCAACCGGAGTTGTATTGATAATAATCTGATAGTTTGTTATTATATTTTTATCCAATTGTTTATAAGATAAAATGTTATTAGATACAGGATTTCTCGATACAAATTTAAAAGGAATATTAAGCATCTCCAATACATAAGCGATAGCTTTTGAAGCTCCTCCCGTTCCTAATATCAATGCTCGTTTGTGGTAATCTTTGAGTAAGGCTTTAAAGCTTTGTTCAAATCCGTAAATATCCGTATTGTAGGCTTTGATTTTTCCTTGGCAAATTTTTAAAGTATTGGCGGCGCCTGTTTTTATTACTTCCGGTGATTGCCAGTCGGTATATTTTAAAATTTTTTCTTTGTATGGGATGGTTATATTTAGTCCGATCAAATCCGGATTTTTTTTTAAAATTGAAGGAAATTGATTAATGTTTTTCATTTCAAAATTCAAATATTTCCAATTTTTAATTCCTTCTTTTTCAAATTTTTGACTAAAATATTTTTTGGAAAACGAATGTTGAAGCGGATATCCGATAAGTCCTAATTTTTTCATACGCTTAATATTCAAATCTTACTTTTACTTTATCCAAACTTTCTTTGGAACCTACAAAAGTTAATATATCACCAAGTCTTAATTGAGTATATCCATGGGTAATAACAGTATTTCCTTTTCGTTTAAGTGATAAAATTATTACATCTTGTGGTAAATGTAAGTCTCTGATATGCAATCCTTTCATATCGGGATTTTTTACTTCTATATCAATAGTATCTTGGTTTTCTGCCATTCCTAATAAAATATTTGTGGCTTCGGGTGCTCGTACCATATGATCCAAGAGATTTATCATAGCAGCCGTCGGTTCGATAATTTTAACACCGAGTTTTTTGAACTTTTGAGCATTGGCTCCCGAATTCAAACGGGTTACCATATTGGGAGAACCTATATTTTCAAAAATCCATTCGGCTATTTCAAAATTTCTTTGGTCATCTGGATAAAGTAGTATAACGCTATCTGGTTGACCCAAATTTAATTTGGAAATTTCATATTTATTATAATTATCAACATGTATAATTTCAATATCACTATTTTCGGGGACTTCTTGTGTTGTGATTATTTTTACTAGCCAACCTTTATCTTTTAACATCTTAGCCAATGCCAAAGATACACTGTCTAAACTGAAAATAACCGCTTTTTTTTGATGGTCATCACTTGTAAAATTATGTTTTTGATGGGCTTCACCTACATATTTTATTGCCCATTTGAACAAAGGCGGACCTATAATCTGATTGATAACGATTATTGCTATGATTAAAGTTTCAAATTGATGTCCCCATTCGGGAAATTCATTGGAAATTATGGTTGTCAAACCAATAGCCACACCTGCTTGTGTTATATATGGCATCCAAGCGATCCAAAAGAATTTTTTCGGATCTTTGGCTCCCCATACACCAAAAAATCCTCCTAATATTAATCCCAATAAACGAACTAAAAAAAGCAAAATCGCTATCCCAAAAACACTAATCAAAATTTCCAATGACAAGGATTCTCCGGTTAGAGTAAAGAAAATGATATAAATGTAGGGTGAAATAGAATTGAGAATTTTTTCGAATTCATGATTATACGATGTGTAATTGGTAATGTAAAAACTTGCAGTTATGGCAATCAATAAAGGTTCCAATTCAAAATGAATTCCCATTTGATGCACTTGATACCTTAACAAATGATTGAGAAAATAAATGGAATATCCAACTAAAATAATGATAATTGATTTAAAATGAAAATTCAAATTGGTTTGTAAAAACCATTTTAAAATCTTTCCAAAAACAAAACCAACTAAAACCGATAAGATGATTTGCAAGATTAATAAGATAAAAAATATAAGATTTAAACTTTCGTCATTGATAATATTTTTAGCCAATGAAAAAATTATGGCAAATAAGACAATGACCAAAACATCTGTTATAACCGTAACGCCCATTATGGTTTTTACAAAAGGTCCTCTGGCTCTCAATTCATTAATGATTGCAATAGCGGAAGAAGGAGAACGTGCAACAAAAATTGTAGCGAATAACATAGAAATTATTAGACGAACAGGAGAAGGCATTCCACTTAAAAACGGAATAAAATCTTCAATGTAATAGATAATAGCCGCACTTATCACAAATGTGATTCCCACTTGTCCGATACTCATCCATTTGATACTTTTCATTCGGCTTCTGAGTTCTTCCAAGTGCAATTCGGCTCCGGCTGAAAAGGCTATAATTGCCAGGGCAACCTCATTGAGAAAGTTTAATTTGGGCAAAACATATTCGGGAATAAATCCCAAAAATGAACTTCCTGCCAATATTCCGGTTAGAATAAGTCCGGTAATTAAAGGGAAATGTAATTTTTTTTGCAAAAATTTAGCTATTTCATAAGCCGCAATAGCAACTATGAAAAATCCGGTTAAGTATTTTAATAAATCGGTATCTATCACTATTAGTTTTTAATACACAAAGATAAAACTAAATTTTTTAATTATTTTTAACTAGTAATTTTGTAAAAGAAGTTTGTTTATAAGCGTCGGCATTACTTTGTCTTCAATTATATGTATATCTCGATCCAGCAAACTCGTTTTTGCTCCTTTTACACTCGAAAAATCACTCAATGTGACAGTGCGTTGTAAAATAAGAGTATGTCAGTTCGAGTGAAAAATACGACGGTAGGAGTATTTTTTGTATCGAGAACCTTGTCAGTTCGAGTGAAAATGAGAGGGACGAACTTTTTTGTATCGAGAACTTGTATCGCGAACTATCCTTTCATAAAAGCATACCGATACAAGGAATTCATATACTCGTTGGTCACTCGATATTACATTATTTTATCCGTATTTTTTCTTGCGGTAATAATTAAATCCTAAAATAAATCCAAATAAAATCAGTAGTGGAATAATAGTATTTAAAATCTGCCAAAAACCTAAATCCGATATAATTTTATTCTTATCCAAAAATAAAAGTTTTCGTTCTCTGTTTTTAAGATTGATAACTCCCGAATTATCCAACAGATAATCTACGGCGTTTAACAAAAATTTTTTATTATCATATTTGATTTTACTCCATTTATCATAACCGAGCTCCAAAGGACGATTTTTATCGGTTTGATTTCTTATTATATCACCGTCGGAAATTACTATCAAACTGGTATTATTTTCATCAATATGCTTATTAGTTTTTACCGGATGAATACGCCCCTTATAAGCAGAATTAAATTTACCTTCTAACAAAACTCCTAAAATTTGTTGTCCGGAAGTAAATTTTCTTATATCGGGTTTTTTCCCGATTTCATTAAAATTAATTTCTACCGGTACACCGATTAATTGAGTTTTTGGAGAAGTTTTCAGTAAAATTGTTTTTTTTGCAAGGTTTTTTAAGGTATCCATCGGACTTACAAAGTCCATCATTATCATATCTACGTTTTTCCCAATGGGATGATTTTGTTCGGGATGAATAAGCGGACTGTAAAACCATGGAAATTGTTCTAGTTGCGGTTTGTTTCCCGTTTGTCCTACCTTTAAGACTACGGGAGCTGCTACGATATCTTTAATCAATTCCGGATTGATTCGAACGCCGTAATTAAAAAGAAAATCCGTCAAGTTCAGTTCAGCATTCAAAGCATAGGTTTTTCCATGATACATCAAAGTATCTTTATGAGCTTTGACGGCATCTATTAACATAAGCATTTTGCCGCCATTCATTAGATATTGGTCCAAAACATATTTTTCTTTTTCCGAGAATTTTTCTGTGGGTTTGGCCATAATTGCCAAATCAAAATTGTTTAGTTCTTTCAATGTTTTTACTGGCATTGTTTGGACACTGTCCAATGTAAACGGTGCCAATCTGTATTTTTTGCCAAGTGTTTTTAAAAAATCGGCCAAATGCAAATCGTCTAATTCACCATTCCCTTTCAAAATGGCAATTTTTTTGTTTTTATTGCTTTGTATTAAATCAAGGTTTTTTGTAAAAACATATTCCAGGTTTTCAATGCTTTTTTGTATTTGTTCTTCCGTTGTTCGACTAAACGATTGTGTCAAAAGGGAAACGGGTATTTCCTGATTGCCTTGTTGTATTATTGCCCAAGGAAATACTAATATTTGCTCTACTTTTCCCGATTTTTTTACACTGATTTGTGATGCTTGCAATCCTTTTTTTATTAAGTCTTGCACATATTGGTCACCTTTTTCCAAAGGGTTGATAAAGACAAAGTCAATTTTCGGGTTTAAGTCTCTTATATCCGATAAGAAGTCTTGTGTTTCATCGTGTAAACGTTTAAAATAGGCAGGGAATTCTCCTTCCAACAATACAATTATTTTTACAGGTTTGTTTATTTTTTTTACTATTTTTTCGGTCGCAGTAGAAAGAGTAAAATGTTTATCGGTGGTTAAATCCCATTTGATATGTAATTTGGAAATCAATAAATTAATTGCCAATAAGCCGATTATAACTAAAATTGTATTGTTGAAATATTTTTTCATTCTTTAATAAATTCTTTATATCAATTCAATGATTTTTTCGTAATGCTTATCATTCAATTGTATATGCAAGCCGGTTGGTTTATTTTTTTTCCAAAGTTTCAATAATTTTTCTTTATGTTTTTTTTCTCCCAAACCTATGGCTTCCATTGACAATGGGGCATCAATCGATCGGAAAAACTCTTCAAAAATGTTAATAGTTTCTTCAATTGAAATTTTCTCATTTCCTGTTAGGAGTTTTCCCAAATTTAAAATTCTTTGAGATATTTCATTTTTTAACACTTTCATCCAAGCCGGAAAAACAATAGATAAGGTCTGTCCGTGCGGCGTATCCCAAAGTAACGAAATATGATGAGCTAAAGCGTGCGTCCCCCAATCGCCGGTAACACTTCTTCCATGCATAGTAGTGCCGTTTTCGGCTATGGTGGCATTCCACATCATACGGCTTCGTAATTCATAATTATGTAAATTTTTCAATAGTGCAGGAGCATAATCCATAGCTTCAAGAATATTGGCAACCGCTAATCGATCGGATAGGGGAGCATTGCCATCGGCAAAATATGCTTCCAAGCTATGAGCTATTAAATCTATGATTCCGTTAATCGTTTGATTTTTTGGAACACTTAAAGTATAATTGGGATTGAGAAAAGATGCCTTGGGATACATCAATGGATGAAAAAGCCCAATTTTTTCTTGGGTTTGGTGATTTTGTAATACAGCTGCGGCATTCATTTCGGTTCCGGTTGCTGCCAATGTCAGGACAACAAACAAGGGAACATTTTTTATCGGTTCACTTGTTCTTTTCATCAATTTCCATACATTTTGACCGGACGGATAAGCAATAGAAACCAGTTTAGCCGTATCGATAACACTACCACCGCCAAGGGCTATAATCATATCAATATTTTCTTGTTTAGCCAGTTCCACCGCTTTTTCTGCATCTTCAACCACAGGGTTGGGTTTTATTCCACTGTATTCAACGTATTCTATGCCGGATTGAGATAATAAATTGGTAATTTCCTGAAAATATCCGTATTTTCTTACGCTTCCTTTTCCGGTGAGTATCAATGCCTTATTACCGTATTTTAATAGTTCTGCAGGTAATTTTTCTATGGAATTTTTTCCAAAAAATAGTTTTACAGGATTATATGCTACAAAATCATTCATATTTAATTAATTTTTTTGTTTAAAATATTATTGGAAATTATGATAAAAATTGCTCCTACACTTAACATAAAAATAATATCTGATAGTTTTATTAAACCTTTTATAATGTTCGAATAATGATAATCCAAGCTCATCTTTTGAAAGTAATAGTCCATGGACCCCAGCAGATTAAAATTGCCGATACCTTCCAAACCGTAAAAGAGTAAGAACATCAAAACCAAGGCAATCAGGAAGGCATTTACTTGACTGTTAAATAATAAAGATGAAAAAACTCCGATAGCTGAAAAAATACCGGTTAATAAAAACAAAGCCATATATCCACTGAAAATTATTCCAGTATCGGGATGTTGTCCTTCCATACTCAATTGATTAATGCTTATGACATAAATAAAAGTTGGAATCAACATAATGAGAGATACCGACCAAACCGCTAAAAATTTTGCCAAAATAATTTTTATTTTTGTAATAGGTTTGGTAAGTAAGGTTTCAATAGTTCCGGATTTTAATTCTTCGGAAAAACTTCGCATAGATATGGCTGATATAACAAACATCAAAATCCAAGGTGCCAGTTGAAAAAATGGAGTTAATTCGGCAAAACCGCTATTGGGTATATTGTAATTGCCTTCTATAATCCATAAAAACAGCGAATTTAAAAGGAAAAATACAGCCAGTGCGATATATCCCACCGGCGATGAAAAAAACTGTATAAATTCTTTTTTATAAAGTGCAAACATTTTTTTATTATTCTTGTAAACCGAGTGTTTTAATCCCTTGTTCAAAAATTATATCAACGGGAATATCGGCATCGTTTAATTTTTGTAAATCTTTTTTCAATTGTTCACTAACGATACCTTTTTCATCTACTAATTGGCTGACTGCCTCATAATCTCCATCTCCTTGTAATTTTAAAATTAAAGCCGACAGAGATTTCATAGCATTATACATTTTATCATAATTTACCTTGTAAGTACCGTCGTTATTACGAGTAAAAGCCCCTTTTTCTTTAAAGTAATTAAAACGTATCATATTTGCTACCCCGTGAGCATCAGCTGCACCGAAACGAATGGAACGGAAAATACTAGCCATAAAAGTTGTCATATAATCTTTCATATCTCCGTCCAATTCACCTTTTTTATGGAGTTGATCCACCATATATAAACCCAAAATATCAGCTTTTCCTTCTTCAATAGCGGAATAATGTTCTTTTAGTGCTTTGCGGGCGGAACCTTTTCCGTTGATAGTATTTTTTATGCCTAATCCGTGTGCTACTTCATGAAACATAGTATTGGCAAAAAAAGCATCGAATTTTATATGTTTGCGTTGCGATGGATCTATGATAATATCTGCAATAGGCACCAATATTTTATCAAATTTTGCTTTCATTACATTTTTCAGTTGCAAGCGGCGGGTTCCTTTTTTTAACTGAACTACTTCATCATTGGGTAAATTTATTGCAATGGTTTTTCCACCGGTATTAGCTTCTCCTGAATAATATAAGGCATCATAAGCATTCAAATCCGAACGGGTTCCGGGTTTTTCTTTTTTATATTCGGGAGCAACGGGTAAGTTTTTTTGTAATTCGGGAAGGAATTTTACGAATTTAGCCAATTTTTTGCTCCAATCCATATCTTTTACTAAAACCACTCCTTCATAAGCTGTTTTATAATTATATAATTGGTCTTCATAATTTTCAATAGGACCGATAACAATATCCAAGTGGTTATTTTTCATATCCATCCAATGCATATCGCTGGGTCTGTAATTATCATTAAGTAAAGCTTTCGCTCTCATCAAAAGATATTTTTTGAACATCGGGTCTTGGGCAAATTCGGCTGCTTTTGTTAATTCGTCCGCAGCAAGCATCATATATTTTTTATATGCATTGTGAAATGGGATGGTGTAGAGTTTTCCGTCTTTGTCTCTTCTCAAAAGGGTATATTGAGATGTTTTATCGGGTAAATTTGATTTTTCAAATTCTTCTTTGGTCATATCATGTGGATAATAATTGGCACCGGCAGGTTTGGGTCCAATACCTTTTACAAAGGGTTTGTTATCATTCAATCTATCCCAAGGTCCGTAATTGATTTCCGCATAGACTTTTGTTAATGAATCCTTGATATGGTTCATCAATTCATTTTTGTTTCCGTAAGTTTGCTCCCAAAAAGCAGGATCCATATATTTAACGGCTTTTATTAAATGTACCAAAACTTGTTTTTCATTTTCATTTAATTTTGACATATCCGTTACCAATTTTACTTTAACATATTGGTTGATTTTCTCTTGCATAGGATTTTCTTTTATATCGGTTTTTTGGACTTCTACGCTTGATTTTTCTTTAAAACTTCGTTCTTTTTTATTTTCCGAGCAAGCTGATAATAAAAATAGGGATAATAAAATCAGAATAGAGAAATATTTCATAATATAATTTTTTTTGATATGGACAAATTTAGTAATAAAACTTTAAATGTTTTCATAATAAAACTATAAAAAAAAGCCGGAACAGAATTCCGGCAATGAATATATTTTTACTTTTGGATTTTAAAATCTAATGATATTGGAACCCCAAGTAAATCCGCTACCAAATGCAGCAAGTACTACCAAGTCTCCCCGTTTTATTCTTCCTTGTTCCCAAGCTTCTGTCATGGCAATAGGAATAGAAGCGGCGGTTGTGTTTCCATATTTTTGAATATTGTTCATAATTTGTTCATCTTTCATCCCTAATTTTTTTTGAACAAATTGAGAAATTCTCAAGTTGGCTTGGTGGGGGATCAATAGGTCTATGTCTTGTGGGGTAAAATTATTTTCTTTTAATCCTTCCAGGATAGCTTCGGGGAATCTAACTACGGCATGTTTAAAAACATAGTTTCCATTCATATAGGGATAGTAACTAAAATCGTCTTCCGGCCAATTTTCTACTAATTCTTTTGGTGGATGAATTCCTCCGGGGACCAAATTGGTTAATTCTTTGGCATATTTTCCTTCGGAATGCAAGTGGCTGGAAAGAATATTACTTTGATCATTTTTATCTTCATTGCGGCTAAGAACCAATGCGCCGGCACCATCTCCAAAAATAACGGCTATCCCACGACCACGTGTAGAAAGATCCAATCCGGTTGATTGAACTTCCGAGCCAATTACCAAAACATTTTTATACATACCGGTTTTAATAAATTGATCGGCGGTTGCCAAAGCATATACGAAACCGGAGCATTGATTTCTAATGTCCAGTGCAGGAATTGTATCGCAACCCAATTGTTCCTGTACTAAAACACCCGAGCCCGGGAAATAATAATCCGGGCTCAAAGTTGCGAATACAATCAAATCAATATCTTTTGGTGTCAGACCTGCTCTTTCCAAAGCTATTTTGGCAGCAGCCGTACCCATAGAGGAAGTTGTATTTCCATCTCCGGGTTGCACCCAATGTCTTTCTTCAATTCCTGTGCGCTCACGAATCCAAGCATCATTGGTATCCATGTATTGGGTTAAATCATTATTTTTCACTATATGTTCGGGGACATACATCCCAAGTCCTGTTATCTTAGATTTATACATTTATAGTTGAGTTTTTGGTTGGTTTTGAAAATTCTTATTGAACTTTACCCGTTAAACTTTTCATAGATAAGATTAGTTAGCAGGTTAAAATTTTCAGTCAATTGATTGACAATTAGATTAGCTGTTAAAGGATGAACTTTTGATTTCAAAGTCAAAGTTTTTCTTACTTTTCCATAACTATCTTTTATCATATCAATATATAATTGAATGCCTTCATCTGTTTTTAAATTAGGGTCGTTTTGAGCAGCATCCGTTAATAATTTTATGATATCATAAAGTTTTGTTTTGGTTTCATCAAAACGTTGAGGAATTTCAGGATTTCTCATTTTAACTTTATTAGCCATATAATAGAGTAATAGTTTTTGAGATAACATTCTACCATCAGAGCTGGCTTTTAGATATCTTACGGCTTTTTGTTTGGTAGATTGGAGAACTAATTTGGTAATATTTTCAATTTCGTCAACCATTTTTTCACTATAATTTAATACTTTGAGAGCCGCCGCCGCATCATATTTTTTATTTAGTATTCGATCCATCATCATCCAAGAAAGATTCAATTTTTGAAGTTCTATTTCAATTTCATCATTTGGAGAATTATTAGTTAATTCAATTAAAATCTCTTGAAAGTTATTTTTATCATCTTCATATTCTTTTAGTAATTTTTTGTTATTAGGAAGAACGCCGGTCATGATATAATTCTTAGCTATTCTAAACGTTAACATTTTCAATTCTTCGTTTTTGATAACAAAATCTTGGATGCTATTGATTTGAGCTTGTGTTGCTGATAAACTTAAAATAGTGATTAGCATCAAAAAATAATTCTTCATTTTCATATTAGTATAATTTAAATTGCAAATTTATAATTTTTTTATTGTATTATTAACATAAATGTTACTTAAAGTTTTTTTGAACATTTTTAATAAACATGTAAACTTATCTTTTTCTTTTTTCCTTCCGGTTTTTTTGCATTTGGAACTTTTTTACCATTAAGTGCTTTAACATAAAGGAATACTGCTTTTAGTTCTTCGGGTGTTAAATAGTCTTCAAAAGACATCATCATCGTGCCTTTTCTGCCATTTTTTATAGCGGAAAATAACTCTTGTTCATTGTTTACATATTTCCAATAATTATCGGTCAGATTAGGTCCTAAACTACCCTTGCCGTCTATACCATGACAAGAAAAACATTTCATTTGATATATTTTTTTTCCTAATGCAAGGCTATCATTTATACTTCCTCTAATGATTTTAAATTCACTGGAAATTTTGCCTTGTTTATTCATTTTTATTTTAAGGGTTATAAATTTTTTCTTGTTCTCCAAAATTATATAAATATTTCCTGCTGTATCGCTTACCGTATTAAAATATTTATAATTTTTTAAATCAGTGGTTGATTTTAATATTTCTCTTACTTTCAAAAATGATTCCAAAACGGCAGCTTTACTATCCAAATCATCTTCCGCTACCAAATGCAATATTTTTTCAGGAGTTTCCGATAGCATTATATCAAAAATTTCTTGACCTTTATCATATAAGTTTATTGTATCTTGGGCAAATAAGTTTAAATTGACCAATAGGACAAAGAAAAAAAGTGTGAGTTTAAGTTTGTTTGTATGTATCATTTTAATCTGTTATTTGATTATATTGAGTTCCTTTATTAATCGCTTATTATTAGCAAATTTATCAATAATAAATAAAACATAACGAATATCTACCATAATATTTCTGCTGATTTTTTGGTCATAATATAAATCACTCATAGTGCCCTCCCATACTCTATCAAAGTTTATGCCAATTAGTTCGCCTTCTTTATTTATTGCAGGAGACCCAGAATTTCCTCCGGTTGTATGTGCTGACCCCAGAAAGTTCACG